>NZ_JAUBTF010000083.1:0-25651 GCF_036702355.1 Microcoleus sp. D3_18_C4 | reverse complement strand
TGGTTAATATTAAGCACTTTAAAAACTGGTTTACAAGCTGCTGCTACTGTACTTCATAAACCTGGAATCCCCTGTAACTCCCTATCAGGGATTGAAACATCGAACGGTCGTAGTTTCAATGTTGAGCGTAGAGCCGCAATTAACCTAACTCCCTATCAGGGATTGAAACCACGACTGAGACTTTGTTCGATCGCAATTGTCGCCGCAATTAACCTAACTCCCTATCAGGGATTGAAACGCGATCGCGGTAGCTAGCTGGCGATCATGTTTAGCCGCAATTAACCTAACTCCCTATCAGGGATTGAAACCCTATTGAAGTCCTTGCTCCTATAAATAGGATAGGCCGCAATTAACCTAACTCCCTATCAGGGATTGAAACACAGAAATCGGAGCCGTAGACATCAAAGAGAACAGCGCCGCAATTAACCTAACTCCCTATCAGGGATTGAAACGCGCAACTATCAGCTTACTGACCAAACAGTTTGCGCCGCAATTAACCTAACTCCCTATCAGGGATTGAAACCATCATTATTGACCCGCGCACAATCTACCCAGGCCGCAATTAACCTAACTCCCTATCAGGGATTGAAACACGCCTGATCCTGTGGTTTCAGCCAAAGGCATCCGAGGCCGCAATTAACCTAACTCCCTATCAGGGATTGAAACAATTGCCGCGTGCTTTATGCTGGAAAAACCCAGCGCCGCAATTAACCTAACTCCCTATCAGGGATTGAAACTCTTGCGTCGGAGGGGTAGAAGGAATTCCAAGAGCCGCAATTAACCTAACTCCCTATCAGGGATTGAAACACAGATAAAGTTACAGATACCCGCGCTGATGACGCCGGGCCGCAATTAACCTAACTCCCTATCAGGGATTGAAACAACTCAGTAGTCGAGATGTCCCCTTGATATTCCCAGCCGCAATTAACCTAACTCCCTATCAGGGATTGAAACGGCAGTAATCCCCACCACAAAATCAACCGGCAATGCCGCAATTAACCTAACTCCCTATCAGGGATTGAAACCAACGATTTAGCAATATTCGCAAAGCAATTAAAAGCCGCAATTAACCTAACTCCCTATCAGGGATTGAAACTAGAAACTGATTCCCCTAATTCGCTTAAATTAAAGCCGCAATTAACCTAACTCCCTATCAGGGATTGAAACAGACAGCCTCTTAAACGGCTTCCTGAGTGAGATGCCGCAATTAACCTAACTCCCTATCAGGGATTGAAACAAGCTTAGTGGGTGATGCGATCGCCCTGGGCCTTCCTGCCGCAATTAACCTAACTCCCTATCAGGGATTGAAACAAAAGTTTGAGGGATGTGTGATATGGACATAGCGCCGCAATTAACCTAACTCCCTATCAGGGATTGAAACTTCAGATACCTTGTCTCTCCCGGTTCCGGTGGCGGTAGTGCCGCAATTAACCTAACTCCCTATCAGGGATTGAAACTGCCATTTAATAAATCGCCCAAATCTGGATCTAGAGCCGCAATTAACCTAACTCCCTATCAGGGATTGAAACTGGAGTAGCAATCCCAGATATCGATCAACTTATATGCCGCAATTAACCTAACTCCCTATCAGGGATTGAAACCCATCCCTTCTAAATTGCCTAGCTTGACTTTAGCCGCAATTAACCTAACTCCCTATCAGGGATTGAAACCAAATTGCCCAATGGTGCGGAAATAGTGCGGAGAGCCGCAATTAACCTAACTCCCTATCAGGGATTGAAACTGGCGCGTATTATACTGGGGCCGGTAGCCGTCGATCGGCCGCAATTAACCTAACTCCCTATCAGGGATTGAAACCAAAAATCGAAGCGGCCGACTTGTGTAACGAACTCAGGAGACGTGTCAAAAATTCTAGGATGACTGTGACAGAAGCTGAGATAATTCTAGAAATTTTGGAGGGAGACCGATGAAACTAACTGCCGATACCCAAGTAACCGAATTCTCTTTAAGCCTTGATGTACAAGAGATTCAACTCTTGATGCTTGCACTCAATTGGGCAGTGGACAAATCTGAACAAAAGCAGGGCCCGCAAACCACGTCCCTCAAAGCTTTGGAAAGAACGTTGAGAATCGAATATCACGAACTTTTAGGGCAGCACAACCTTTTAGAGCAGCTAAAGGAGCGGATTTCTGACGATGCGACCTCACGCGAGGATTTAAAGAAATTCATTCCTCCCGATAGCCAGCCCACCTCATAATAGATTCTGAATTATTGACTTTTGAGAGAGGATTGAGGAGCAACCCGACGCACCCACCGGGAAATTAGGAATAGTCCCCGGCTCATCCTGGGGATTTACTCGGCAGCTTGGCCGCAATTAACCTAACTCCATATCAGGGATTGAAACTTCACACTTTTGAAGAAAATCGATCCACTGCCGCCGCAATTAACCTAACTCCCTATCAGGGATTGAAACGAATAAAAGAGTAAAAAACAAATTAAGCCACAATAAACCTAAATTCCCTCTTCACTTGAGATGACAATGACAATTCGGCTTTTCAATTAAAGACTCAACCAAAGCATTCAAAGCAACCGCCGCCAACAACCCGCCGCCAAAAGTCCCCACAGTCGTAATATAAGCAACACCCGATCGCACTAACCGCCGTTTTGCCACCGGAGAATGACTAAAACCGATCGGCATACCAATTACCAAAGCCGGTTGCAGTTGCCCACACTCGATCGCCTCGCAAACCGCCATCAGCACAGACGGCGCATATCCTATCACCAATATACATCCTTTTTCCAGTTTCAACAACTTTTCAAACCACTCACGCTGCTGCCAGAATTCCTGTTCCGCTTCCGCCGCAGCATTGATGTGCGGATCATCAATTAAAGTTTTAATACTTGTTCCCAAATGCGCCAATCTAGTCCCATCCAAAGCGGCAAAAACAGGCGGCACATCAGCCACAATTTGACACTGATTTTTCAAAGCTTCCCGCGCCGCTTTAATCGCCGTTGCGCTCAACTTCACAAACGGCAGCAGCGAACAATCACCGCAGGCTAACACCAGTTTAGAAAGCAAGTCTACCTCAATTTCCGAGCGATCGGGCAAATCCGGCAACAAATGCTGCAACGACTCCCCAAAATCCTCCGGGTGAGTGTGCGCCCCCGCATCCCAACCCTCCCAAAGTTGTTCCAACTCATCCAACCCCCCCTCAGTTTCCGCCTGCAACAGCCTTAATTGCGCCAATGCGTCAGCTTGTACCGCTTGACAGGAAATATCCCGTCCCAGCAATCCTTCCAGCGCTGATGCCGTTTCTCGGAGGCGAACAATTTGCTGAATAACCGACAGATATTGCCGTTGCAGAGTCGCCATCAGCGCGTCAGGCGAAGCATCCGCGTCAGTTTCTAACAGTTTGCGGATGTGAGACAGTTGAAAGCCTTGCTGCTTGAGTGCGACTATTCTTTGCAGTCTTTGCACATCGCTGCGGGTGTACAGTCTGTAGTTAGAGGTCGATCGTACCGCCGGAGATAGCAGCCCCAAAGCGTGATAATGTCGCACCATCCGAGGGGTAATTGTGCCTTTTACTGCTTCTGTAAGTTGTTTGATTGTCAGGTATTGTTGCATGGGATTTTGGGATTTTGATTGTATATTTGATTCTCGAATTCACCCACAGTCCGCCCGGTAATCAATTCCCACGCATTCACCCACAGTCCGCCGGGGATTGAAATCCCCGTCTCATAGCAGAAGTCGGTTAAAACCGACTAAAACATTAAATTCAATTCTCAACTCTCTTGAGTCCTCTTTCAGAGGACTTGCGCTATGAGACAGGGAATTCATTCCCTGTCGGACTGTCTGACTCTGCTACTCAACGAGGGGCGAGTTGATGCTGGATTTATTTTAGTTTCACTCTTGACATTGACATTAATGTCAAGGTTTAGGCTAAAGGAGTCATTCTACCCAATCAAATTTCCCCAATGACTCCCAATTCCCTCCCAATCTCTCGCCTCTGGCGCCTCGCCGAAGAACATCCAGATGCTGTGACTGCCGCCCTGTGCGGAATTCTAGTAATCTTGGGTTCCCTAGCCCTGCAATTGGGCTGGCTGGGTTTAGCCGTATTCATCTTACCCGCAGCTTATGTTATCGGCGGCTATTCCAGTACCCGCGAAGGCTTAACTACGCTTTTTCAAGAACGCGAATTAGATGTAGATTTGTTAATGATTGTCGCTGCTTTGGGCGCGGCCGGTTTGGGGCTATGGCGGCAAGAATATCATTTAATTGTTGACGGTGCGGTGTTAATTTTAATCTTTGCAATTAGCGGCGCCCTTGAAGGTTATGCTATGCAGCGGACTGAACGCAGCATCCGCAGTTTGATGAGTTTGACTGCGGATACTGCTAGAGTGGTAATGTACGGCGGGGAACGGGAAGTTGCGATCGACAAATTGCAGATTGGCGATTACATTTTAGTCAAGCCCGGAGAAATCATCCCCACAGATGCGATAATTATTGAAGGCTACAGTGCGATCGATCAAGCCTCGATTACCGGCGAATCCATGCCCGTGGAAAAAGCCGTCGGCGATGAAGTCTATGCTGGTACAATTAACGGTGTCGGCGCGCTGAAACTCGAAGTTCATAAAACTCCAGAAAGCAGCTTGATTCAGCGAGTGATTCGGCTGGTTCAAGAAGCGCAAACAGCAGCGCCGCCTTCTCAAATGTTTGTGGAAAAATTTGAGCGCGGATATGCCAAATTAATTGTCGGTTTAGGCTTACTTCTGGCAACTTTGCCGCCCTTTGTTTTGGGCTGGAATTGGGAAGAAACAATCTATCGGGCGCTGATTTTCCTAGTAGTAGCCTCCCCCTGCGCGCTGATGGCTTCGATTATGCCGGCGCTGCTTTCGGGAATTGCTAACGGGGCGAGACAGGGGATTTTGTTTAAAAGTGGCGCGCAATTAGAGATGATGGGTAAAGTCAGGGCGATCGCCTTTGACAAAACCGGAACTCTCACCACGGGAAAACCTGAAGTTATCCAAATTGTACCAGCAGCCGGATATACTGAAACAGAAGTTCTGCAATTCGCTGCAGCCCTAGAAGCTCATTCCGAACACGCGATCGCCTCTTCAATTGTCAGCGCCGCCCAGCAGCAACAGTTACAATTGCCAACCGCTACCGATGTACAAGCAAAAATCGGTCAAGGAATTGTCGGCAAAGTCAACAATCAAATCATTACCATTGGTAAAGCCGAATTTGTCGAAGCAACTTCCGAATTGACTCAAATCAGCCAGCAGTTACAAGCCGAAGGTAAAACAGTTGTTTGGGTGGCCAAAGGCGAGGAAGTTTTGGGAATCATTGCAGTAGCAGATACCATCCGCCCCGAAGCAGCAGCAACGGTAAAACGCTTGCAAAAATTAGGCATAGAACATATAATTATGCTAAGCGGCGACAACGAGCAAACAACTCAACACATCGCCCGTCAATTAGGCATCAAAGAAGTGTACGCCGAACTTTTGCCAGAAGACAAAGTGCAGGCAATTAAACAACTGCAAACCCAGTATCAAACTGTAGCAATGGTGGGAGACGGTATCAACGACGCCCCCGCCCTCGCTCAAGCTTCCGTGGGCATTGCGATGGGGATTTCCGGCAGCGATGTTGCTTTAGAAACTGCAGATATAGTATTAATGGCAGATAAGTTAGAGCAACTAGCTAAAGCAATTAGTTTAGGCCGCCGCGCTCAAAGTGTTGTCAAACAAAACATTGTTTTTGCACTCAGTTGCATTGTGCTGTTATTAGCGGCTAATTTTTTCGGAAATATGACCATGCCTTTCGGCGTCATCGGTCACGAAGGCTCTACAGTAATAGTAACATTAAGCGGTTTGCGACTGCTGAGAAATTAGACACGAAAAACAGCTAAAATCGAGGCATAGCCTCTGGAAATGCGTTCCCAGGTAGAACCTGGGAACGAGAGTCTTATCTGCGTGCATCTGAGTTCATCTGCCTTCATCTGCGGTTAAAAATTAAAAATATTAAGAAAAACTACAATTTGTGTTTGCGTCACTCAAAATACGCTACCGTCAAAAGTATAGAATCATACGAAAATCTGAAGTTGCTCAAAAATGCAATAAAAATTAACCTAGAAAAAGTCTAGAAAATGATAGAGAACTGATTGCACAAAGAGCAATAGAAAACAAGTTTTCTGTTGGAGGGAATATGAACGAAAAAGTCCTTGGGGCCACGCGGAACGTTGCAATTGTTGGCCCTTATTTAAGCGGTAAAACCGCACTGCTCGAAAGTTTGCTGTCGGTGACAGGGACAATTACCCGCAAAGGAAATGTCAAAGAGGGCAACACAATAGGTGATAGTTCGCCGGAAGCACGCGATCGCCAAATGAGCGTAGAAGTAAACGCCGCCACCGCTGAATATGAAGGCGTCCGCTTCACATTTCTCGACTGTCCGGGCTCGGTAGAATTTGCCCAAGAAACTTACAATGCGCTGATTGGTGTGGATGCGGCGATAATTGTTTGCGAACCCGTTGCCGATCGCACTTTAACCCTCGCGCCACTGTTTAAATTCCTCGATGATTGGGAAATTCCCCACCTAGTTTTCATCAACAAGATCGATCGAGCTTACACAGACGAAACTACTTGCGGCACCAACTTCACCGAAGTGATCGACGCGCTCAAATCCGTTTCCAGCAGACCGATCGTACCTCACCAATATCCGATCGGCAAAAACGAACAAATCATCGGTTTTATCGACTTAGTAACCGAACAAGCTTACCACTACCATCCGGGCGCCGCCGCAGATCCCGTCCCGCTTCCAGAACACCTCAAAGCACAAGAAAGCGCAGCGCGGCAGCAAATGCTCGAAGAATTGGCGAATTTTGACGACCATTTACTCGAAGAATTGCTCGAAGAAATCAATCCCGACGCCGAAGAAATTACCCGCGATTTAAAGATGGAATTAGGCGCAGATTTAATTGTGCCAGTATTCATCGGCATCGCCGAACAAGATTTCGGCGTGCGGCCTCTGCTGGAAGCGTTGCTGAGGGAAGCGCCGACACCGGAAACTACAGCCGATCGCCGCGGCATTATACAAAGTGAAAACAAAGGTCTGGCTCAAATCCTCAAAACCTATTACACGCCGCAGGGAGGCAAACTATCGTTAGTGAGAATGTGGCGGGGGACGCTGGCAGACGGAGCAACTTTGAACGGCGTTCGAGTTAACGGTTTGTACCGCTTGACCGGCCAGCAAACGCAAAGTTTGCAGTCTGTCAGCGCGGGGGAAATTGTGGCTTTGGGAAGGCTAGAAGGCCTGAAAACAGGCGATACGCTGGCGATAGACCCATCGGAAGAATTGCCAAAAGCCGAAATCATCTCCCCTGTCTACGCACTGGCGATCGTCCCAGAAAAGCGCAACGATGAAGTTAAGCTGAGCTCCGCTTTAGCTAAATTGCTAGAAGAAGACCCATCTTTAGTCTGGGAACAGCACGGCGACACTCACGAAATTATACTTTGGGGTCAAGGCGAAATCCACCTGAAAGTAGCCTTAGACAGGTTGCGCCGCAAGTATAACTTGCCGATGGTAACTCACTTACCGCAAGTGCCGTACAAAGAAACCATCCGCAAACCTGCATCTTCCATCCACGGGCGCTACAAACACCAAAGCGGCGGACACGGACAATTCGGCGACGTGTACCTCGATATTACACCGCAGCCTCGCGGAGAAGGTTTCACCTTTACCGACAAAATAGTCGGCGGCGTCGTCCCAAAACAGTACATTCCCGGCGTGGAAGTGGGAGTGCGCGAGTATTTGGATCGCGGCCCGCTGGGTTTCCCCGTGGTAGACGTAGCGGTGACGCTGACGAACGGTTCGTACCATACCGTTGACAGTTCCGAACAAGCTTTCAAGCAAGCGGCGCGTTTGGCGATGCAGGAGGGAATGGCGAAGTGCGAACCGGCATTGCTCGAACCGATCGCCAAAGTTGAAATTTGCGCTCCGAACGAGTGTACATCAAAGGTGTTGCAGTTGGTCAGCGGACACCGGGGCCAAATTCTCGGCTACGAAGGTAAAAAAGACTGGAAGGGATGGGATGCAGTTTCTGCTTATTTGCCGATCGCTGAAATGCAGAATTTGATCGTAGAATTGCGATCGCAGACAATGGGAGTTGGATTTTTTAATTGGGAGTTCGATCGATTGCAAGAAGTACCGGAACCTTTAGCTAAGCGGGTTTTGCAAACGACTGGCGGCAATGGAAACGGTAACGGTAAAAGTTAGGTAATTGTCTTAAAAAACCCGGTTTCTTGAAAGAACCGGGTTTTTGCACCAGTTGCAATTACAATTCATTGGGATCGATTCCCATTTCTCGGATTATTCAGTTAAGTTACTTAACGCTGAAATAATATTCTGAGCAAGCATTAACCCAGTTTTCGCTTCTTTTTGTAAGTTAAATATAGTATCTTCATAGTCAGCTTTATTTCTCATTTTTCTCAAGCGAGTTAAATCTCTGCCTATCTCTATCATTGTCTGGGATTTTGATTGATTGTAAATAAATTGTTCAGCTACATATTGATGGTCATTGATATCATAAGTTTTATTGCGCGAGAGTCTGGGATCTTGTTGAATGTCGCGCCAGTAATTCCGTGCTAGGCAAAACACAGAATAGTAAGCTCTACTTACAGCAGAACGCAATTTTGCTTCTTCAGTGGTTCCAGCTAGCTCTTTTGCTAAATTAAAGTATTCCTCCCAATCGAATTTCATTCCCACCCCAAGTCAATGTTTAGTATATTGTTAGGAATGACAAGACTCGCGTCTAGCCACCAAGTGCGATCGAGATTTTTTAACTTTGCAAAAGCTTCCTCGACTTCGAGTTTGGTGTAAATGGTAATCCACAGCGATTGCCAGTTGGCAATTTCTGGATCTGTTTTCACTTCCAAGCCTAATCTTTCCGTAGGAAATAGCGCTCGAATGCGATCGTAAGCTTCCAGAATCAAAGGTGCGATCGCTTCTTGTTCGATGAGAATTTGAAAACTTTCTAGGGGGTTTTCAACCGCGTACAGGCTTTTGATTTGCTTAACCGCGTACAGGCTTTTAATTTTATTAAAAGATGCAATTAAATAGTCCAAAACTTTACCTAGTTCAGAGGGATTCTCCACTTCTCTTGGCGACTGAGGAAAGAAAGGGCTTAAATTTATAGCGTCGGTGCTGTAAATGCTGTCACTTGTCGGCTGGTATCGTTTGTCTTTTGATTTTGCTTGGTGCTGAGCTTGTAAGTCGAGGCGTTCTTTTGTGTAAATTTCGTTCAGAGTGTGGTTTTGTTCGGCTAATTTTTCTAAAGCCAATATCTGACGACTTATATTCTCTTCCAACTCGCCAAGCTGGACAGATGAATTTAGTTTAGCTAAAGCAGCGTCAAGGGCTTGCAGACTAATAATATCTCTTGCTTTCATAATAGTCGATGGTTTGGAAGTTAGGGATTAACTTTACCAGTAATCGTGAAACCTGTCTGGATATTGTAGCAGATTTGGCAGTTGAATGTACATTTGGTTCGTAGGGGCGGGTTCACCAACAATATATAACGATGACCAACAATCTATATAAACCCGCCCCCGCCCCACGGCCAATCTGACTGTACCTTTCGATTGTTCATTGGGTGGGGGCGGGTTTTCGATAGGGTTTTTTTCCGGCGATTATTGTTTGTGAAACCAGCCACTACGATCGCACAAATTATACGATCGCGAATCAACGACACATGATATTAGAGAACTCGATAATTCATCCGTGTATCCGTGTCAAAATCCGTGTCGTGCCTTCTTCCTTACCCTAAAAAGAAATAATCAAGTAACCATTCTGGAACTTAGCACCAGTAACAGACTTCCCAGTCAGCGCCGGAGGCAGCAAAATATTGCGCCGCTGATCGCCCGCTTCGATCGTCACTTCCGGCCCGGATTGAATCAATTTAATTTCTTTCTTGTCAAACCCAGGCAAAAACAAACTAACTTGACGCTGTGCAATGTTTATGTTAATCGGTTTAGGAGCTTTTGCCGCCTCAGAAAAATCTGGCAAAGCATCAATTAGCGGCTGCCAGTTATTGTCACTGTGCGCCGGAACCGAAACAGCCGTCAAAGGATCAAACTCCGCAGTAATAGCTTCTGTAACCGATGCTTGATTAACAATCACACCGCCCACAGTCAAACCAACTTGTTGAGAACTTCCCCAAAGATAGCGGGCAGTTGCGATCGCACTTGCATCCCCAGTCGTCACCAAAAAAGCCGCCGTGCGGTTCGGATCTGCCAGCGCTTCCTTCCCCTTATCCAAAAGATTATCGACTTGCTTAGTAGATTGAAAAGCATTGTCTCCAGACAAATCCACAGTCAACACGGTACTGACAACCGGTTGAATAAAAGGCGACAAAGCTTTACCCAAATCCGAATCTACCAAAGCTTGACGGAAGCGACGGATGTACCAACTCAGAATTTCCGGCATTCCCAGCATCCGCAGCGTATCCATGCCGCCATTGCCGTCATAAACGATCACATCGTATTGTTTGCTGTCCTCGTATTCCCGAAGTTCGTTCAACGCCAGCGCGCTGTCCATTCCCGGCAACACCCCTAATTCTTGACCGTAAATCTGCTTGAAAAAGGGAGTGCGGACATATTGAGCTTCTAGTTGTTTAACTTCGTCCCACCTGCGTTCTAGCAGCGGCGCGCTTTGCACCTGAACTGCTTTGAGGTTGGGGGCGATTTCCTGGGGGTTGAGAGTCAGGGGAACCCCTAGCAGAATACCCAATGCAGGGCCCGGATCTTGGCCGAGCAGCAGAACTCGCTTGCCTTGAGCCGCGTATTTTTTAGCTGTTGCGATCGCGATCGTACTGCGGCCAGTGCCGCCTTTGCCCAAAAATGTCAAAATCAAAGCCATTTTCTGTTCTCACTGCCAAAGCTTACTCTTTAACATTTAAGCGCAACCTTCAGCCAGAGTGGGGGAGGGGGCAGTTGTCAGTTGTCAGTTGTCAGTTGTCAGTTGTCATTAGTAATTGGTGGCAACTAACTAATAACAAATAACGACTGCTTTTGGGCCCACTGCCCACTGCCCACTGCCTACTGCCCACTGACAACTGACAACTGCCTTCTGTTAAACGGGTTCTAGCTCATCTTCAAAGAACCAAGTCGCAAAACCGTCAAACTTGACAACCACGCCTACTCCGCTACCGTCAACCATTCTGAATCCGTCAACAGTGCCTACTGGATTCTCCTTTATCTTGCCCACTATATTTGCAGGTATCCGATCTCTGAGACGGCGCACCTTAACTCTCTGACCTACTTCTATTGCCACTGAAATTGTTCTCCTGCTCTATATAACCTATATACAACCGTTTATTTTACAGTTTGGCGTCTACTTCGGAACAGCAACACCAGCAGGCGATCGCTCACTATGATTTTCCATCGAAATTTCCACCAACTTTCCCTAAAAAACGGTATTCTAGTCGGAGTTTGTCGATCGTCTACCCTGATTCGCTTGGGTTTGCTTCATAATGTTCCACAGCGGCAAGCTCCACTGGCAGAGGCTGTTCACCACTTAGATAATTATTTTTTAGTGATTCGCAAAAAGAAGTTTTTTATTAATTGCCACAACTACAGGATTTCTCCCCAATTATTCATCCTTCAGGCAGAAGCCAAAAGACATTCAAAAGCAGTAATTAATTTTATGTTTGCTATATATAAATCTGCCCTCTCTGACGTTGACAACGGCGAAATTTCATGCTGTAAAGGACTTTGAGTCTGGTTTGCCAAATTTCCCGAAGGTCAGATTTTAGGAAACGGTCATGTTGTAACAGTTTACTAAAATCTGACCAAAAAAAGAAGTTTTAATGCTAAAGTTTCAGGCTGATAAAGTTTATTTTGGCTGCTGTGTTACGGCATAAAAAATGGAACGATTGCCGGATTTAGGGTGTCTGATACAGGAAAGGAAGTCTAGAAACTTCAATATGACAAAATTGAAATTATGAATAAAATTTTTACCTGTGGGCGCTCGACCCAAATTCCGCTCCTAAGTTTGTCGTTAGCTGTGTTCGCCTGTCTGCCGCTGGGTCGTGCGACGATCGCCAGTCCGCTCTCTCCATCCCCCAAACAGCCCTCGAACCCTACTAAAATTGTCTCAGTTGATCGACAGCCCGCACTGCCAACAGCCTCAAAATCTCTAACAAATCCGGCAACAGTGGCGGCTAATTCATCCCCAGCAGAGACGATAAACGCTCAGGGAACAGCGGCCGGGCGATCGCTTGAAATAGAAGAAATTCGCGGTACAGTCAGCTTTAAAGGGCGGCCGGCGGTTGTGGGCGATCGGCTAGTCGCCGCCGGAGACGAAATCATCACCGGCCCCGATTCCACAGCCCGTTTAGGCATCGACAACGACGCTGGCATCGTGGAAGTTGCCGAAAAAACCGCAGTCAGAATATCCAATTTGTCAAGCAGTGCAGGTGGCCAAAAAGACACAGCGATTTTTGTCAGCAGGGGGCGAGTCAGGTTGTCGATCGGCAAAACTGCGGCGACAACTCCCGCAGCCAGCACCTCAACAATTATCCCGCCGAACCAAATAGCCTCCCTCAATACCTTCAGCGGACTCGGCAAATCGAGTCAAATTGCCCAACAAAAAAAATCTGCCAAAACCGCCCCAGTCAGGGTTGAAACCCCAGAAGGCGTTGCCGGAGTTCGCGGCACCTCATTTGGCGTCAGCGTCGGCGGGGGTAAAACCGCAGTCGAAACAATTGAAGGTGCAGTCGTAGTATCCGGCAACACCGACTCGGAAGTAGTTGTTAACGGCGGCAACGCCACGACTATTTTCCCTCAAACCTCGCCCGTGACCCCCTCAGCCAGCCCTCGCCTAGCTCAACTCAAAGTCCGCAGGTTGTTGAGATTCAGTGGCAATATCTATCGCCTCAGCGGTCAAATTAACCCGATCGACACACTTTATGTCAACAACGAAGCTATTAAGATCGATCGAAATGGCAACTTCAAGATCCAAGGAATTTTACCTCCAAGCCGCCGCCTCCAAATCGTAGTGCGAGGGCCGTCAGTCACAGAACGGCACTACAGCCTCGCCGTTCCCTAAACAAGCTCTCAGAGCAAATTGCGCGGGCAGTCTCTGAGGAGCTGAGTTAGATCGTAAGTTTTAGTTGAGTTGATTATTTCGTGTAAGGGCGAAGCATTTCGCGGTGAAACTTCGTAAGCCCAGCCGCGTCTAAATCTTAAAGTCAAGTTTAATTCAATTATTGTGAGGTGTCCCGCCCGCCTACAAATATAATTTAGATGCCCAACAGATTACTCAAAATAAAGAAATTTGGCGTTAACCTTTCGCCATTACGCTATTGTAAAACTTCATGACTCTAATATGCGTTCCGGTTGCATCGGAATAATAAAATCGAGTCAATAGTTAACACTCAAGCATTCAGTTTTTAGATAGCGAGTCAACAGCCAACAGTCAACAGTCAACAGTTAACAATCAACAGGAGTGCCACCGCAATTGATATATAGCCATCCTCGCATCCTTTGTGAATTTATTACTCCCTCCCCTTGATAAGGGGAGGGTTGGGGTGGGGTAAAAAAATTACGACTCCTGCAAGGATTGATATAACTCCTCTCGGAGGTCGGACTCAAATGTCAATGATTGCGTCAAATTAATTGCATGAAGTTCAAAGAATGGATCGATCATCTCAAACAAAATCAACTGCTCGGTCTGCGGCAATATATAGCCACAAACCCTCCCTGGATAACAGGGACAGTAGTAGGTGTAATGTCTGTCATCATGCTGCAAGTGGGAATGTGGAAACCCCTTGAATATTTGGGATACAAAACTCTCTTTCAAATTCGAGAATCGGGAATTTTGCCCAATCCCGGATGGGATGAGAGAATTGTGGTAATTGCGATCGAACGGCATTCCCTGCAAGAATACGGTCAATTTCCTTGGCCCCGCAACCGCTACGCCGAACTGCTAGAAGCACTGAAAAAATCTCCCCCTACAGCAGTTGGTTTTGACATTCTTTTCCTCGATCCAAGTCCGAAAGATGATATTTTAGCCGCTGCAATCGCCGCCAACGGCAAAGTTGTACTCCCTAGAACCCCCAAAGAAGAACCCGTAGCCTCTTTAAAAGCAGCCGCCGCAGGTGTCGGCCACATCAGCAAAGAAGCCGATAGCGACGGTATTACCCGCGAGTCAAAAATCTTTCTCAACGGGATTCCTAATTTCGGTTTAGCAATGACTCACAGGTACAATGCTGCTAATCCCCAAGATCCAGTATTGCTTCCACATTCAAAAAATAAGCAGGAAAAAAAAGTTTGGATTAACTGGCCGGGGAAAACAGAAAATCTATCTACCTATGGTTTTGTTGATGTCGTAGAAGGTAGAATTCCCGCAGACGCTCTGACCAATAAGTTAGTTTTAGTGGGCATAGTTGCTACGGGCTTCGACCCCATATCTTCACCTCTCAACAAGACTACGGCTGGGGTTTATTTATATGCAGCGTTGGTTGACAATGTGCTCAATCAACGCTTGCTGCAGCGGCTGCCGGTAGTGGTAGAAATTTTGTTATTGTTGGGGATTGGCCCGCTTACGGCTTTGGTTCTGGGCAAGCGAGGTGTTAAAGAGAGAATTGCGATCGCTCTCGGTTTGCCTATAATTTGGATTGCGGCTGCTGCTTTGTTATTTGGCTTCTTTTTTTGGTGGGTTCCGATTGCCGCACCTATCGGCACTCTCATTTTATCTAGCACTGCTTTGCAACTGCGGGAACAGTACGAAAAGCAGCAGTTGATGAGGTTATTTGAAAAGCACGTCGATCCAGAGACTGCTCAGCTTATTTGGCAACGCAAAGCTGAGATATTTGAACAGGGAGAACTCGAACCTCAAGAACTTACAGCAACGGTGCTGTTTATGGATATTCGTAGTTTTACTTCGATTTCAGAAAAAATGCCGCCGCGAGATTTACTCACCTGGCTGAACAATTATTTGCAAGCGATGACCAACTGTATTATGGATCACGGCGGCGTTGTAGATAAATACATCGGTGATGCAATTATGGCAGTTTTTGGGGTGCCTTTTTGCCATACCGAATATGGACAAATTCAACAAGATGCTTTGAATGCAGTTGCGGCTTGTATTGCGATGCACGAACGGCTGCACCAACTTAATCAGCAGCTTAGAATTGAACGCAAACCTTTAATTAAGTTTGGCATCGGTTTGCATACCGGACAGTTAGTTGCTGGCAGCGTGGGCGGTTCCAGGCGTTTGAATTATTCTGTGATCGGCGATGCTGTCAATGTTGCTGCTAGATTGGAGGCGATGAATAAGGAAATTGTTTCTGACAGTCCTTTTAATTTGTTGGTGACGGCGAGGACTTTTTCTTACGTGCGCGATCGCTACGAAGGCCAAAAAGTAGGCTCGATTCAATTGCGCGGCAAAAAAGAAGAGACTGTGGTTTATGCTATTTTGGGCGAAAAGCATTAGTCAGTTGTCGGTTGTCGGTTGTCAGTTGTCAGTTGTCAGTAGGGAAAATTACCTTTTTCCCAATTCCCCATTAGACATTCCCCATTCCCCATTCCTAATGACTACTGACTACTGACCAATCTAATCAAATACGCTTAGCCGCAGACTGTGAGCTATTTTTTCTAATAGAAATAAGCCACCGATAGAATTTCCGTCTTTATCCAGGGGCGGACTATAAAAGCCGATCGCACCTTGACCCGGAATTACCGAAAGCATTGCCCCGCTAACTCCAGACTTTGCCGGCAGCCCCACCCGCAGCGCAAAGCGACCCGACGCTTCATACAAACCGCAAGTTGCCATCAGCGCTTTGACAGTACGGCTGTTTTCCCTCATTGCTCGATCGCCACTATTTACCAAAACCATCCCCAGCTTAGCTAAATCCTCCACACTTCCCGACAAACAGCAGACGCGATTGTAGGTTTCTAAAGCAATTTCTGCATTTTGAATATAACCAGATTCTACCATTCTCAAGGCTAGATTCCAATTGTTTGGATTCGGATTTGTCTTCACTGAATCGAGCATTAACTCGTCAAGAAATAACTGACTGTTTGCCTGTTGATTTAACCATTCGAGCAAGTTTTGACAGCGCGCCACAGCATTTTCACCGGGCATCAAAGACGCTAGGGCGATCGCTCCGCTATTAATCATCGGATTTCTCGGCTTCCCTTCGTCTATTTCGAGTTGAATTAGGGAATTGAAAGGCAGTTCCGAAGGCTCGCAGCCAACGCAGTCAAATACCCTTTTTTCGCCCAATTCGCACAGCAAATAAAGCAGCACAAAGGGCTTGACTACACTCATCAGCGGGAATGTTTTAGCAATTCTACCCCAGCTCAAAAATTTACCGTCAATTGCCCGAATTTGCACGTCAAACCCTTGTCTGTCGGCTCGCGCAAGGAGAGGTATGTACGCGGGGATTTGACCGGATTTACTGCGATTTATTGCCTCTTTTGCCCAAGCTGCTAGTTGTTCGGGTTCCAAGGAAGATAGTTGGCTGGTGGATATATTCACGCTCGATTATTTCGATCATTTTAAATTTTAGATTGGTATTCCTGGCGCGATATTGAGCCATAAGCCCGGTTTATTAACGGAATTGCGTCACTTGGGCCCGCTGCGGGAAGAAACTGGGTTTCTTGGGGGATCTCAACCAAGCTCGAACTTGAAGCTATTGACGTTTCTGTCCGCCGGGAGCAAATAAATTTTTCATAAAAAACCTGTACTTTGCATAAAAATCTCCCCTTCACCCGGATATATAAGTAGCAGCTTCAAGGCCAGGCTGCTATCTAAAACAAACCAGCACTAGCTGGAAATGCCTTCAGATTCTTATGTTTAAGCCCCTGTAAGGGGCGGGGTGCATATTTAACTTAATTCTTTCAGAGTTCGCGAAATCCTGTCCGGAAAACCCCCGAACCTTTAAGAATGTACTATCCAACCGGATTCACCAAAACCAGGATAAAAAAATGCCAGATGAAGCGAAAGCAGAAGCACCAAAGCCCGCTCCCATGATTTTTAAGGGTGTGTGCAACGACGGGGTTCTCAAAGGCAAAGAAATTGAAGGCAAACTAGATATCAAAGTCAACGTTGAATCAGTCACAAACCCACCAGCAAAGCCCACGAAATCCCCGTGGGAGCCAGTTATCTTTTGGGTATTGTTTGCATTCATGGCAAACTTGATTGTCGGCGACCCCGCCGGAATGAGAAAAAAATACAGCTCCCCACAAAGGTCTCATTCTCATCAGATGTTAAACCAATCTGGGGAGCAGTCGCTGTTGCCTAAGAAAAACACCAGCAACTTGCCACTTTAGGCTCTGGGAGCCTGCCAGCCGCGCAAATAGTAATAAAAAGACCCGAAATATTCATCGAATACTCGCGTCGTAGTTACCAAAGCTTCTGCACTGGGCAGAAAATCTCCCGCGTCTAAGCGGAGTCTGGATTTTCCTCCTGATGTGGGTTGAAAAGTGTAGAAGTCGGTAGCCCTAGGAATCACCTGGATTCCCATATTCGCAAAAGCGAGGCTGGCACGCCGCATCTGAATCGCAGATGTTACCAGGATTACTTTGCGCGGGGCGCCACGGCTGTCGAGTATCTTTCTCACTTCTTGGGCGCTGGTGCGTATGTTGCTGCCGTTATCGTCGAGAACGATACTGCTGCGCGGCACGCCCATGTTGTTTGCCAGCAAAGTCTCGATATCCTTCGCTTCCCCAACATAACCCTCCAACTCGTCTCTGGGGCCAGCGGTAACGATGACCATCGGTGCCACTTTTTGGCGGTACAAAACGGCAGCATAGGGCAGGCGATTGCCTGTATCTGTCAGTTGAATCGCTACTCGGTTGGGGATGTGGGGCTGAGTGGTTCCCTTGCCCAAGAGAACTATCGCCGCGGCAGTTTCATCACAGCAAGCTGTGCGGACGGCTGCAGCGGCGTCCCGTTCTGCTTGGTCGGCGAACCAGTAAGCGACAACTGGCATACTCGAAAGGATCAAAACTAGCAGCGCTGCCAGGATCATTCTCGGCGCCGGGTTGCGGATGCCCCCGTTCGTGATCAGCGCCGATGCAATCACCAGCAGAGTGATGGAAAAACCAAGCGGCTTAAAGAAGAAGGCTATGAGCCCGAAAATCGCTGCTCCGACTGGTGTGTCTGGCGCAAAAAAAGCCAGGAACAAAAGGCTGATCAGCAGCAAAACGCGCAGTCGGTCTAATAACGGATTGTCTTTACCTCCTGATTGATCCCACCACGATTTGATCAGTGAGAACAGGAGGAATAGAAATAGAATGCGAGCTAACAGTTCTGGCATCTTGCAATATTCTGTGTCTTCATAAATTAGTACGGAAGTGTGGAAACGAGCGCGAATTTAGCTGCGGGAGGAAATACGGACATCGGTGGGTTTTTAACTTTCGCGAATAACGCAGTCCGATCGCATTTATTCTGATGCTCGCTTCCGGTCAGCTATCAACCATTGGTTGCAGGGTGAAACCCGCTACTTCCAGTCACAGATTGCTGACAGTTAATTGGTAATTGATAACTGGTAATGGTTGATTGGTAATTGGTAATGGATTGAGTACGCCACAGGTGGAATTGACAATTCAAGCCTGCTTTGTTCTGCCTACTTTTTTCCCCATTACCTGTTACCGATTGACCAATCCCAATTTATCGGCGCTTCAGTTGATTCCGAATTGCCTGCGTTACCGTTTGAATTACTTTAACACGAGCATAATACTTGTTATTGGCCGCAATTAGCGTCCAGGGAGCAGCCGGCGTGCTGGTGCGCTGAATCATTTGATTCACCGCTACTTCATAATAATTCCACTTTTCCCGATTCCGCCAATCTTCCTCGGTGAGTTTGTATTGTTTAAATGAATTGTTTTGCCGCTCTGTAAACCGCTTTAGTTGCTCGTCAGGACTGATGTGCAGCCAGAATTTAACTAAGACACAACCGAAACTGGTGAGTTGCTCCTCAAATTCGTTGATTTCCTGATAAGCTCGGCGCCATTCGGGTTCGGTGGCAAATCTTTCGACTCGCTCGACGAGCACTCTACCATACCAACTTCGATCGCAAATGCTGATTTTACCAGCAGTTGGCAGCCTCTGCCAGAACCGCCAGAGGTATTGGTGGGCTTTTTCTTCGTCTGTCGGCGCCCCAAAGGCATTAACGGTGTAACTGCGGGGGTCTAATACATCCGTCAAGCGTTTGATTGCTCCTCCTTTACCGGCGGCGTCCCAACCTTCAAACAGCACTAACACGGGGATTTCCTCTTCGTAGATACTTTGTTGCAGTTTCCCAAAACGGGTTTGTTCCTCGCGAAGTTGCTGTTTGTATTCGTCGGGCGACAACGATTGAGTTAAATCTACTTGGGCCAGCAAGTCGGGTTCAGTAGGTTGTAAGTGTTCTTGATGCGGCAATTGTATCGGTGCTGATTGCATCGTTCGTCTGTCTAAGGCTTCTGTAATTGTCGCTGCCATTTGCGTTAAAACTTTGACTCTCGCCCACCGTTGACAATCACCTTCTACTAGCGTCCAAGGTGAGGGGCCCGTGCCGGTTTGGGCTACCATTTCTTCGGCAAAAGTTGTGTATTCTTCGTATTTTTTGGCTTGTTTCCAATCTTCGGGTCGCACTCGCCAAGCTTGTAAGGTATCGTCTTCTAGTTTTTTGAGCCGATGCTTGAGTTCTTTTTTGCTCAAGTGAATCCAAAATTTGGCAATTGCGGCGCCGTCATCAACCATCTGCCGCTCGAAGGCGTTTATTTGCCTGATGGCTGTCGGTACTTCTGCGTTGGAGATTCGATCGAACAATCGGTCTTCTAAAACATGAGTGTACCAACTGTGATAGAAAAAACCAATTTTGCCGCGGGCGGGGAGTTTCTGCCAAAACCGCCACAGGAAAGGATAGCCCATTTCTGCATCTGACTGCGGCCAAATCGGGTGGACGGCAAACCCCCGCGGGTCCATGTACCCTACCATTTGTTTGACTAAAGCACCCTTGCCGGCAGCGGCCCAGCCTTCGAGAACGATAATTGCGGGCAATTTTTTTTCCCAGCAGGCCAGTTGGAGCGATCGCAACTGTTGCATTAAAATTTCTATCTTGGCATCATAGGTTTCTTTATCCAGGGAGAGATCTAAATCGAGGTTGTCGAGCATATTTACCTCATATTAATCTGTAAAAAACAGTTTAACGTTAGTTTAACGTTAGGATAAAATTAAATCCTCAACTCAGGGAAAAACGTTATAAAAATTACAGTTACGGCTGGTTAAAAGCCTGAGCGCTCCTGCAATCAAATGCCAGCCTCGTTAATACTAGCAACATTCCCTCGATTTCCAACTTGCCAAAAAAAACAGCTCAGGTTATAGTTGAAATAGGCAACTTTTAAATAAGTTCAACTTCTCCCCTCCCCCGATCGGGCGAGTTAACAGGAGGAGCCAAAAATCCCTGAAAAAGGATTTCTTGTAAAAAGAGCAAAAGTAAAAATCAACTACCCGGTGGGGGTGACAACTTCTTTACTTAGCTGTAGAAACTTTATTCAAACAATAGTAGTTACTTAAGCACCAAGCTTGGTAACGAAAGAGAGCGCGACTCATCGACATCCAGCCATAAACTTACCTACAAAACTAGCCCAAAAAGCAAACCAATTTTTATGATTGCGCTATAAGATAAAACCTGAAAGCCTGGGTGATATAAACAGGTTTCTGAGTTTTATCGACACCATTCTCAAATACTAAAAACAGTTTAGATGCGGGCTCGCGTGCTCGCCCCACAAGAGTATTTATTTCTTGTGGAACAGGCCGAAAAGCCTGTTACTGACGTTTGTCCAAAATGTCTGAATTACTGTACTTGTTTGCCAATACCAACTAAGAGGAACAGTCCGAAATTACGGATTGCAAGTTTTTCATGAATATCTTGACAACACGCTCCTACAAGGGCGAAACTGACTGGTGCGCGATCGCAAATTTGATCGATGCTTGCGAAGCCGTAGATAGACTCGGCGAAGAAGTCTCAGCAACTGAACTCAAGCTAATACTTGATGCACCCAAACTCGATCAAGCCCGCGACGTGCAGTTGTGGGAAGATGGTACTTACAAACTAATCGGTTTGTCACTCCTAGATATGCCAGATTTGCCAGAGGAAATAGACGCTTGTCTCTGGTTTTACGTGCATCCAAATGTGCGCGGCGCAGGTTTGGAAAAAGATATTATTAAATGGGGAGAAAAGCGACTGCGTGAAGTCGCGAAAGAACGGAATTTACCTGCAAAATTGCGTACCTACAGCCGCGAGGACAAAACCGATGAGATGCGGCTGTTAGAAAAACAGGGCTTTGAGGTCGATCGCTATTTTTGGACAATGGCTCGATCCCTCGCCGAACCCATACCAAAACCCGAATTTCCCGCAGATTTTGCCCTAACACACGTATCCGGAGAACAAGACATCCAGCCTTGGGTAGAGATGTTCAACCAGTCATTTATCGATCACTGGAATCACCACGATTTAACTGCGGAAACCGTGCGCTATTGGATGCAAGACGCCAATTATCAGCCGGAATTAGACTTGATTGCTGTTTCGGGCGATCGTAAATTTGCAGCTTTCTGCGATTGTCAAATCAAACCCCAAAAAAACGCCCACAGCGGCACAAAAGACGGCTGGATTGAATTGTTGGGTACGCGGCGCGACTTTCGGAAAATGGGTTTAGGAAAAGCGATGCTTTTAGCTGGTTTGCATAAGTTGAAAGCAGCGGGTGCAAACACAGCTAAACTCAGCGTCGATGCTGACAGTTTGACAGGGGCGACAAAGCTTTACAAATCAGTGGGTTTCCGCCCGATGGAAACTTGGATCGAGTGGGCTAAGACTGTTTAGAAAAGGTTGGCAGTGAAGGCAAGAATCCCGACGGCTTAAAGAAGTCGGGGTTCTCAAGTGCGATCAAATTTTGCGATCGACTTTTGGGTCAAGTGCGATCGCCCTTTTGGATCGAAGGGGCGATCGCCCTTTTGGATCGAAGGGGCGATCGTACTTTTCATTGTTTCCTAAATCAGCAGGAAATTAGCGGATGTAATCGTATTGGCACTCACTCCAATCATCACACCTAACTCCTCTCCTGTCAAGACATTTTTGATGAGAGTTCCCTGAGTATTTTGAGTTATTGCTAACTGACCAAAACTCAAACCTCCGCTTAATCCAATCAAGTCTTGACCGATGGTAAAATCAGCGATGATATCAAATCCTTGACCAGCTTTTAAGACAAAGATATCGTTAGCGCTACCGCCAATCAAACTATCATTCCCTAAGTCTCCATAAAGGATATCAGAGCCTTTCCCCCCCAGGAGAGTATCATTATCTTCCCCTCCATAAAGAGTATCATTTCCTTCGCATCCTCCCAGGATATCGGCTGCTTCGTTACCGCTAATTAAGTCATTACTTTCACCGCCGCAGATAGTATCCGAACCTAACTGTCCAAACAGGTAGTCATCACCTTGACTACCAAGCACGATGTCATTTCCTTTGCCTCCAAATAAGGTGTCATTATCCTTGCCACCATCGATGAAGTCATCATCTTTATTGCCAAGAATGATGTCATTACCTTCGCGGCCATGTAAGGAGTCATTGCCTTTGCCTCCGAAGATTAAATCGTTGCCCAATTCGCCAAGAACGATGTCGTTTCCTTCATCTCCATAGAGGATGTCGTCACCTTTGCCTCCGGTGATGAAGTCGTTGCCTTGGTTGCCATTAAAGATGTCGTTGCTGGCACCACCATATAAGTTGTCATTCCCGGATTTGGCATCGAATATATTGCCGTTGTTACTGCCTAGAAATTCATCGTTTTTGGCAGTGCCTCTTTGAATTTCCGATACACCAAGTATGGTGTTTTCAACCCTATTCGGTTGGTTTAAGTTGGGATAAGCAATGTCATCGCAGATGCAGTCATCGTTGGGGATGTTGTTGGTTGTTGGTGTTGGTGTTACCGATGGTGTTGGCGTCGGGGTCGGTGTTTCCGCAGGGGTTGGTGTTGGTGCAGGGGTTGGTACGGTTGGTGCGGGTGTTGGCGCGGGTGTTGGTGCAGGGGTTGGTACGGTTGGTACGGTTGGTGCAGGTGTTTCCGCAGGGATTGGCGCTGGCACGGGTGTTGGTGCAGGTGTTTCCGCAGGGGTTGGTGCGGGCGGGGGCGCGGGTGCGGGTGTTGGTGTTTCCGCAGGTGTTTCCGCAGGGATTGGCGCGGGCGCGGGTGCGGATGTTGGTGTTTCCGCAGGTGTTTCCGCAGGGATTGGCGCGGGCGCGGGTGTTGATGCAGGTGTTTCCGCAGGGATTGGCGCGGGCGTTGGTGCAGGTGTTGGTGCAGGTGTTTCCGCAGGGGTTGGTGCGGGCGCGGGTGCGGGTGTTTCCGCAGGCGTTGGTGCGGGCGCGGGCGCGGGTGTTGGTGTTTCTGCAGGGATTGGCGCGGGTGTTGGTGCAGGTGTTTCCGCAGGCGCGGGTGCAGGGCTTGGCGCGGGCGTGGGTGCAGGTGCGGGTGCGGGTGCGGGTGTTGGTGCAGGTGTTTCCGCAGGCGCGGGTGTTGGTGCAGGTGCGGGTGCGGGTGTCGCAACATCAATACTAAAAGTACCCAAACTGCTAGCAGCAGCAAAATTACCGCTAGCATCCTTCACCTGCGAGGCTTGCAAACTCACCGTGTAAGTACCATTATCAGCATTATCCCAAGTTCCCCCCGGCGGCGTAAACGAATATGTCGCTGTTCGCGGGGTACCATTGCTATTAACATCAACACTAACAAAGGTAGCAGGAATAGCCCCACCTGACCAATTTATAACAACGTCAGAATTATCTAAACTACTAACATCAACTCCACTACTATCGCTGAAAGTAACTGTCAATGCCTGACTTGTACCACCTGCTGTAGTAATGTTAGGAATTGCCCCCAAATTAGCAGTAAGTGCAGTGAGATCAGCAGTGCGAGTTAACTGAGTGGCTGGGGTATTGTTATTACCAAAAGTATCCGTAGCTGTGGCAGCAAGTACATCAACGGTGATAGCGCCATCCGCAGTAGGGGTGACATCAAATGTGTAAGTTGTGGCATTAACTGGGACAAAGTTTCCGACAGTCGCATTGGCGACGTTGATATCAGTATTATCGAAGCCGGTGACATCTTCACTGAATGTGGCTGTGACGCTAAATGGTGCGTTGACTGTAGTTGGGGATGCGGATGTTAAGGCAACTGTGGGGGCTGTAGCATCATTCGAGCGAGTCAGTTGCGTGGCTGCGGTATTATTATTACCGCCAATATCAGTGGCAGCAGCAGCAGGGACATCAACGGTGACAGGGCCATCAGCATTCGGAGTCACATCAAACGTGTAAGTTTTGGCGTCAACTGTGACAAAGTTTCCGACAGTCGCATTGGCGACGGTGATATCAGTATTATCGAAGCCGGTGACATCTTCACTGAATGTGGCTGTGACGCTAAATGGTGCGTTGAGTGTAGTTGGGGAAGTTGATGTTAAGACAACTGTGGGGACTGTAATATCAGCAGTACGAGTCAGTTGCGTGGCTGCGGTATTATTATTACCCCCAATATCAGTGGCAGCAGCAGCAGGGACATCAACGGTGACAGGGCCATCAGCATTCGGAGTCACATCAAACGTGTAAGTTGTGCCGCTACCTGTGAAATTACTAATCGTACTGTTAGTAAGATTAACGTCGCTGGCAATAAATCCTGTGACGCTTTCGCTGAATGTTGCTGTGACTAAAAATGGTGCGTTTGTGGTTGTTGGGGATGCGGATGTTAAGGCAACTGTTGGCGCTGTAGCATCATTCGTGCGAGTCAGTTGCGTGGCTGCGGTATTGTTATTACCCCCAATATCAGTGGCTGTAGCAGCAGGGACATCAACGGTGACAGCGCCATCAGCATTCGGTGTAACGGTGAAAGTATAATTGCTGCCGCTACCTGTGAAACCGCTGACAGTACCGTTAGCAACATTAACTCCTGTTGTACTAAATCCTGTGACGCTTTCGCTGAATGTTGCTGTGACTAAAAATGGTGCGTTTGTGGTTGTTGGGGATGCGGATGTTAAGGCAACTGTTGGCGCTTTAGCATCATTCGTGCGAGTCAGTTGTGTTGCGGTGGTATTGTTATTACCCGCAATATCAATGGCTGTAGCAGCAGGGACATCAACGGTGACAAGGCCATCAGCATTCGGTGTAACGGTAAAATTATAAGTTGTGCCGCTACCTGTGAAATTGCTAATTGTACTGTTAGTAAGATTCACGTCGCTGGCAATGAATCCTGTGACGCTTTCGCTGAATGTGGCTGTGACGCTAAATGGTGCGTTTGTGGTTGTTGGGGATGCGGATGTTAAGGCAACTGTTGGCGCTGTAGCATCATTCGAGCGAGTCAGTTGTGTTGCGGTGGTATTGTTATTACCCGCAATATCAATGGCTGTAGCAGCAGGGACATCAACGGTGACAGGGCCATCAGCATTCGGTGTAACGGTAAAATTATAAGTTGTGCCGCTACCTGTGAAATTGCTAATTGTACTGTTAGTAAGATTCACGTCGCTGGCAATGAATCCTGTGACGCTTTCGCTGAATGTTGCTGTGACTAAAAATGGTGCGTTTGTGGTTGTTGGGGATGCGGATGTTAAGGCAACTGTGGGGGCTGTAGCATCATTCGAGCGAGTCAGTTGCGTGGCTGCGGTATT
>NZ_JAUBTF010000082.1:0-26794 GCF_036702355.1 Microcoleus sp. D3_18_C4 | reverse complement strand
TATCATTATTATTCACTTAGATTTCTATACAAAGAGGTATTGACAAAATATACTCCCTTCTAACTTGTTACGAATGCCCGTTTTGGCACTGTCCCCACCGCCATTAGTGGACTGCAAGCGCACCCACCAGTTGGTGTTCTCGACCAGCGACTTGTCAAGAGGTGCACCTGGTTTGCTGATCACAAAGGTCGCTGTCTGGACGATCCCTTCTCCCGATCCTTGCTCGCTGAATTTGATGCCCAGATCGTAGGGTTCAGCCGAACCGCTCCCACTGGTATTAAAGCCAGGATTGAGGGGTCCACTATCGCTTACCTGATTGGCACCAATAACAACTGTGGGGTTGAAAGTGCTCAGGGTTTGAGTATTACTTTGCTCAGACCGAACGATATTCCCAATCTGCAAGCCACTGACGGCATTGTTTGCAACATGGAAGGCAACACCGAGCATATCCTCAGTGCCAGAATTAGCGCCTGGGTTTAAGCTGAGCGTGACTTGAATATCGTTAGAGCCATCGCCCGTGAAGTCCTGATCGAATTCAAAAAGTGCATTAATCGGCTCATTTGACGAGCCAAATTGCTGATTAAAAATAGTTGAATAGGTTGCCATTTGTGGTTTCCTGTGATTTACTTGTGGGTTTTCATGTGTGGTAATTTAGTAATCCACCTGGGAGATACAATAAGCTTGTCAACCTGCAATCAGTCTAGTCAGATTAATGAATATTGCTCTAGTAAATTACTGCAAAATAGCTGAATTGAGAAAGTTGAAAGCCATCACTCATGTCTTTGACTTTCTGTTGCAACTCTTTTTAGTTTATTGATAACTAACTTACTTTGCTAATTTCTTGCTGTCAAGTATTTTGGCAAGTTTTTTATGATTTATTTTTGCCATTTTTCGCTTATATTTAAGCAGCAAAAAGCCACCGAACTGCTTGCAAAAAATGACAGCTAAAAGCAATCGCTTGCTATTATAAAAAAACAAGCGTCACTATTTAGGTAGGCATTCTGAACGAAGCATCAGCAATACAAATCCCTAAACTGCGTTAAAACCGTGTTTAATTTAAATCAATACAATTCAGATCGGCCCGATCGCCCCTTAAAAAGAGCGAAGAGTGTTCTCTCCCGCCCTGGGAGGGAGATGCGAGGCGGATCTCCGAGTAACAAACAGTGTTAAACCAAGCGTATTGGCTTATAACTGGCTTGTATTATAGATTTTTAGCTAAACCCACCCCCACCAGATACAATGTTTTTTTGCCCTTACCTGCATATTTGAAGGCTAGATAGCAACGGTAAAGAATTGGTAAAGATTCTTGAAATTCACAGTTTTGGTTACAAACTTTAACAATAATGATTAAAGTCAATCAACCCATCCTAAAATCTCTGCCACTTTTTCCGTCAGAGTGATGGGTTGAATCGGTTTGGTAATTACCCCAGCTACCGCCATCGGGGCAAATTTAGCCCGGTTGAATTGAAAACAAGCTATTCATGCCTCTAGATACCTCAACTTTGTAAATACTTTCTGATTTCCTGCAAAATACTCGCATTCCCTTTACTATTGACGAACAGAATAGGGGAGAGATGCTGCGGACGATTTGCCTCAATAAAACCAGTGGCGGGGTGTTTGTCACTTGCTGTCGCCATTAGCACTAGGTCGGAATTTCTCACCCACTGGCTGAGTCTGTCGTTGCCACCTCGATTGTGGCTGAGCTCAACTATCATTTGTTGGTGTAATTTGTTGGCAAGCTGCCTCTAAAATAGCTTTTACCCTCAACGCTGCAGATTCCGTTAAGGTGTAGATGAGAACGGATTTTCCTGTAATCTTCTGGAAAATCTTGCTTTCATCTGCAAGGTTTTGCTCAATCGAAGTGACTGCTTAGCCAAGTAAATCAGCAAGAGATTCTTCTAGCTTTAAGTCTTTAACTATAGAGCGAAATATTCGCCATTTAGCTTCATCAATGCGTCTGGAAAAGCGCCACAGTAGTTCAGAAAGAGCAAACAGAAGTTGCGCGTCTCTAGGGAAGGACAGGGATATAAAACCAGCACGTCAAAAAAGTCAAGCATCGAATCAAGGGTTTTTGGAGAGGCGAATCTTTGCCAAAGTTCGAGGACGTAACCGAGCATATCCGTATATTTTGTTTTGGTCAGTCCGAGGGTAAAAAGTGCGATCGCGAACCGAGCTTTTATAATCATACAGAGAAACCCGGTTTCTGAAAAAAACCGGGTTTCTACCTCTCGTTGGTAAATCTAAGGAATTATCTTCAATCAGCCGTGCTTAATTCTTCAACTCGCAGCCGATCGCACAAAATTCGCTCGCACACTATACCACCCGTCTCCGCACTCCTGCAAACTTCTAATTGAGCTTCCGGCAACGCTTCAAACAAAAAACGCTCTCCCGGAAAAACCGTCCGCTCAAAATACCAATTAGGAATATTTGTAATACGAGCGATTTGCACTTTGCTAGTATTATTAAGATACCAACACAAAATGCGCGTATGACCTTCGGAAATTACCTGATTTAGTGTCAAATTCATTTTTTTAACTTGTTTGTGCAATTGTGCGAACGATCGGCGACGGACCTAGACTTAATATAGCATATTACCAGTTAAAACACAATTTTTTATACATTTTTTTTAGATTTTTTGGGTTAATTAATAAATTGCGCCAGGGAAACATCAGCGCCTTCCACCTATTCCCAAGAAGGTGCAAAAGCCGGCAGTGCTAAAGTGCAAGATTTCCATCCTCCCCTAACAGGTGCGTTCAACAATTGACAGTGACCAACTGAACCTCTTGCCTGTTGGTAGTGACCGCAAAAATTACACTTGGAAGCAGGATTGCACCCGCGATCGCTAATTACAAGGCAGGGCTGGTTTTGGGTTTGGTTGCGCTCGATAGTTAAAGTGTTCATTAAATTACTTTTAAATGTTCAGTCTTAAGTATGACGGCTGGAGTGCCGTCGTGGCGTCTATCCCAAGGCTTAGTTCGCCTTTAAGTTTTGTGTAGGGATCGAGAGAAAATATATTATTTTTGAGAGGATCAAGCTAGGGAGCGATTAAATTTCCTTTCGATCGAATTGGCGGCCCCGGCTTTAGAGCCGATCGCGCTTGTCAGGGGGTATACTTCCTCAGACAGAGCTAATTATCTTCGCCTAAGTTGCTGAACAAATCGGCTAAAATTGTATTAGAAAATAAAAAACCTTCGGGATCGCTCAACCTCAAATTGCCCGACAGTGGCAGTTTCACGCCCTCACCTAAATTTGAGATCGCCCCATCCGCAGTGATAATTTCTACCCATCCTTGCCGCCAGTAGGGCTGCAAACAACGCCAAATTTTATCAACCGTTTGCTGAGTAAACTTTTCAGTCAGCGCCGACAGGCTAACTCCTTCTGCTAAACGCAAACCTAGCATCAGCGTTTCTAACAAAACGTCATTTTCTGAGACTTGAAAATTTTGCTCAATTGCTGAGTAAATATCTGGCTGGGTTCCCCCCCCAATTGGAGAAGTAGCAGGGGAATTGAGGCCAGAGATCGATCGCACCCACTGATAATATTCTTGAGTTTTGCGCGGCCTTGTCAACCTCCGGCCTTCCACGTAACTCGCCGCCCCCATTCCCAAACCGTAATAAGGGCGATTTTCCCAATAAACGCGGTTGTGGCGGCACTGATAGCCAGATCGAGCGTAATTAGAAATTTCGTAATGTTCGTAGCCAGCACCAGTCAGAATTTCCCTTGCTAAACGGTACATTTGAGCAGCGGTTTCATCTGCAGGCAGCGGCTGCGCGCCTGCTTCAAAGTAGCGCCCGAAAGCAGTTCCCTGTTCAACAATTAAGTCGTAACTCGACAGGTGAGTCGGGCTAATTTCCACCGCCGATTTCAGGGAAGCTTCCCAGTTTTCTAAAGTTTGGTGAGGCAGTCCCGAAATCAGGTCTAAACTAAAATTGACAATACCAGCCGATCGCACTATTTCTACTGCTTCAAAAATATCAGCGACAGAGTGCGATCGCCCGCAAGCTTGCAGCAATTCATCTTGAAAAGCTTGCACTCCCAAACTAACTCGATTTACTCCCGCCGCTGCATATCCCCGCAACTGTTCTAAAGTAAACGTACCCGGATCTATTTCTATAGAAATTTCCGCCTCAGCAGCAATGCCAAATTTGCCGTCGAGATTCTCTAAAATATTGCTCAACTGACTCACAGAAAGCAGCGAAGGCGTGCCGCCACCAAAAAAAACTGTTTTCAGAGATGCGCCTAAATTTTTAGTTGCTTGAATTTCTTGACACAGTACAGCAACATATTGCACAATTGTGCCGGAATTCTCGCCATTTTTGCGATCGCCCACCACAAAAACCGGAAAATCGCAGTAGTAACAGCGGCGGCGACAAAAAGGTATGTGCAGGTAAGCCGAACTGGGAATGCCGGAATTTGTAGCTTGCACACTTTTTTTAAATTCAAATGTTAAATAATCTGTGGTAGGGTTCATTACATTTCAAGCCGAAAGCGCCACTTCAAATCTAAAGTTTTAATTAAACAATCATGAATAATTATGTATATTATGACATTTTATTCCAAAAAAAGCGTTGCGAACGATGGCGTCCCGCCCCGCAAGCTACGGCTCTTTTAATTTAACCTCGTACCAGTTTTAATCGACCAAAATTCTCGAACAGCCCGCAGGGCGGTCTATTCGCACCTCGTGCCTGCTTTGGGCCCGGCGTGGTAAATGCCGAGCGCCTCCCTGGCACATCCCCCAAAGGGTACAACCGCGAAATATAAGTTTATGAACATCCCTGAGTAAATAGGGCGATATCCCACCAAAGCATGAAAACAAGTATCAGCACTGCAAAGATATAATGTGAATAAATTCATTAACCTAGAACTAATGCTAGACGCAATCATAATAATCTCATTCATAATCGCAGGCGGAGGCATCGGCTATTACGGAGTCGAACTCCTGCCGAGCGAGCTGCTGGAGCAAGTTACAAATATACAAGGTTTAAGTTCTGTACTAGGTTCCTTTGGAGCATTAATCGGCTTCGTGATGGGATTAGTTGCTCAAACAACCTATCGGCGCTTGGAAAAACAAGTCCGCGATATGCCGGTGGAGATGCTGCTGACGCGGGCGATCGGCTTAATCATCGGACTGCTAGTAGCAAACTTAATGCTGGCTCCGCTATTCCTGCTGCCAATTCCCCGCGAGTTCGGCTTCATCAAACCTTTAGTCGCAGTCTTGGGTAGCGTCATGTTCGGCTTCACAGGCGTCAGTTTGACCGACACCCACGGCCGCGCTTTCTTGCGACTGATCAACCCCAAAAGCTTTGACACGGTGTTGCTAACCGAAGGTACTTTCAAGCCAGCAACTGCCAAAGTTGTCGATACTAGCTGCATTATTGACGGCAGAATTGAAAACTTGCTAGAAACAGGTTTCCTCGAAGGTCAAATTATCGTGCCGCAATTCGTGCTCCAAGAACTGCAACTGGTAGCTGATTCAGCCAACGATCAAAAGCGAGTGCGCGGACGCCGCGGCTTAGATGTACTCAACCGCATCAAAGAAACATATCCAGAACGGATTCAAATTCACTCGGCTGACTACGAAGATATTGCCACAGTCGATGCCAAATTAGTCCGCTTCGCCTTGGATATCGACGGCATTTTACTTACCAACGATTACAACTTATCGAAAGTAGCTACCGTCCAAAAACTGCCGGTTTTGAATATCAATGATTTGACTCATGCGGTGCGCCCGACTTATTTGCCGGGAGATACGATCGAACTAAAAATCCGCAAAGAAGGCAAAGAACCCTCTCAGGGAATCGGTTACTTGGATGACGGCACAATGGTTGTCGTAGAAGCAGGCAGCAGCTATGTCGGTGGCGAAGCCAGAGTCGTAGTCACCAGCGCCCTGCAAACTAGCGCTGGTCGCATGATATTTGCCCGCCCTCAAGAGTCCGTTATTGTTTAAAACAGAGTAACAATGGCCAGGGCAATCAGAATCAAATATTGCGATCGTTGTTCCCAATCTGCCCCGACTCTCTACCGCACCCGGTATGACGAGTCGGGGCAGTGGTTTTTTTTATGTCTTAAATGTTGGGAATCGGTAAGTCAAAACAATCCTTTTTACTTCTACGGCGGCACTTGGAAAGCTAGCAAGAAAAAATAGCAATTACCAGCTTGTTCTTCTTTTCTCTTCCTACCCTTCGGGAACGGCTTCGCCGAACGCGTCCTTTGCGTCTTCGCGGTTCAATCATATCAATATCAGTGATTCAGGAGTAATTAAAATCAACCAATCTCGATCGCATCTTCATACAATGTCTCGATCGCCCAGCTAAAATTAACGCTAGCAAACTGAACTTCTTGTCCTTGAGTGTAAGGATAAAGCACCCACAAACCCTCTGCATTCCGGCGAAAACACTCTACACTAACTCTTTCTTGATTGATTAACACATACTCTTGCAAACTTTCAGAAGTGCGGTAATCAGCAAATTTATCGCCTCTGTCACAAGCCGCTGTTGTCGGGGATAAAACTTCCACAATTAAGCGCGGGTAGCGAATGAAATCTTCCGCAGCATTTTTGTCTCGTTCATCACAACTCACCGTTACATCGGGATAGTAAAAAAAATTAGATGTCTCTTTCCGAACTTTCATATCTGCGATGTAAGGTATGCAGCCACTTCCCCGAAGATGATTTCTCAACAGTGCAAACACATTTCCGGAAATGATGACATGAGCTTTGCTTGCCCCTGCCATTGCATAGATTTCACCTTGCCTGTACTCGTGTTTGATCGGACTGACTTTCTCGGCTGCTAAATAATCTTCAGGAGAGACATAGGTGTCGCTTTTACTTGCAACCATATAATTTTAAGGTTGGTGAGGATTACACAATTATAGCCCAATACGCTTGGGTTAGCGCCTTCAGACGAATTTAATTCCACGCATTTATGAGAGTTCCAGACTTGTGAAAGGAAATCAGATTATTCTTATCCCAAGCGTATTGTTTAATGTGTAGGTTTTCTCGCCACACATTCGATTCATGGGCAAATTGAATGCGATCGCAGAGCCATCAAACAAACAACTTTGTGGGATTAAAAGATTTCTGTCAATGCGTAAATCCTAGCTTTGTTGATAGCCTCAACTAATAAGTCTTATAAAAAATTCTGTATCTAAATATACATTTTTTGTATAAATCATGACATTTATCAAGTTATCCTGACATTCAGGGCTAGATTCCACACCTTACCTACAAAATTTGTAACCTCCAGAGTTGAGAAGGTATTCCAAGCTTTCACCACTCCATCGCCCTTGGTTGTTGGCGTTGGGACTCCAGCTAAGTTCTCAGATTTTAGTCGTCTGTGAAATGTGATATGAGTTGAAATCTCTTAAATCCATGCCGAAACTCAAAGAATCTTTTAATCACCCTCATACCGAACCAGCCGATGCCACGATTCGCCTAAAGCAGCATAAAGACCTGTTTTCCTGGCTTTCGATCGCTGCGGGGCTAATTTTTCTACAGGGGTACATGATTGCTCCCCTGATTCCACGTTTGGCTGAAGTTTTTAATGTTCCGGTTCAGGAAATCGGCTTTATCGTTCCAGCCTATATGCTGTCCTATGCACTGATGGCATTATTCTTCGGCCTCCTGTCCGATCGCTTTGGTCGATGGTCTATTATTCGCATCTCGCTTGCTCTTTTTGTCATTTTCACGGCTTTAACTGCCACTGCTCAAAATGCTTCGCAGATGGCAACCTGGCGGCTATTAACCGGGATTGGAGCCAGTGGTGTGATTCCCCTTACCTTCGCCTTAATTGGCGATTTATTCCCGTTTGATCAGCGAGGTGCCAAGCTAGGATTGGTGTTTGCAGCAATGGAAGGGGGGATGGCAGCAGGCTCTGCGGGGGGAGCGATTCTTGAGCCATTTGTAGGTTGGCGATCGCTCTTTCTAGGTACTGCTGTGCTTGCTGCTGTTGTGCTTTGGCGACTTCATCCTTACGGCTCTTTATTTGATACACCAAAAGTCACCAAATTACCGCCTATTCGCCAAATCTTTAGGGGATACAGCCAGATATTAGCCACCTTTCGGGGGCAGCGTACATATGCTTATGTTCTGTGGAATGGTATCTACCACTCTGGGGTATATACATGGCTAGGGTTGTATTTATCGCAACGGTACAACATGGATGCGTTGAGCATTGGGTTAAACATTCTTGGGTACGGCATTCCCGGTTTATTGCTGAGTTCTTTCATTGGTCAAGCTGTTGATCGGTGGGGACGGCGTTGGCTCGTTCCAGCAGGGTTGGTAATGGCTGCTGTGGCTGGAATTGCAATGATTTTTGAGATTCCGCCAATGGGAACGACGATCGCAGTTCTTTTTTTGTCTTTAGGGTATGACCTGACTCAACCGTTGTTTGTCGGAATTGTGACAGATCTCGGAGATGACAACAATTTGGGGCAAACGATGGGACTGAAGGTATTTACTCTCTTTACTGGATTTGGTGTAGGCAGTTTCATATTTGGAGAGCTACTGCGCTTTGGATTTGGGCCTTCTCTCGCTATCTTTGGTGGCATTCAGTTGATAACTGGTTTGATTGCAGTCCCACTATTCTGGCAGGAAGTCCCCTCTCGATTACGGGGTTAGCGACTGTTGCCCAAACCAATGTTGCATACATCAATACTGGTCAAATCATTGCGCTCACTGGTGGTGAGAACGCTCTTGATACTGTTCTGTTGTAGAGCATCTATAGAGCAATACGCTTGGGTTAGCGCTTTCAGACGAATTTCATTCCACGCATTTATGAGAGTTCCAGGCTTTTGAAATACTCACCGCGCCTGAAGGCGCGGTGAGTATTTCAGCTTTCCCCCAAAGTTTCAACGTCGGCGCGGGGCCGGAAGCCTCGCGCTATTGCCATTTTGCGGTTGCGGTTTTTCTTGCAACTTCATTGTCAAACTAACCCGCTTTAACTTCTCATTCACCTCCAAAACCCGCACTTTCACAACTTGTCCGACTTTGACAATCTGTTTGGGATCATCTACGAAGCGATCGGCTAATTGAGAAACGTGAACCAAACCATCTTGGTGCACTCCCACATCAACAAAGGCTCCAAAGTTAGCTACATTCGTGATTATGCCTTCCAATTCCATCCCAACTTGCAAGTCGGAGATTTCTTTAATTCCTGCTTGGAAAGTGGCATATTTAAACTCGGCACGCGGGTCTCTTCCCGGTTTTTCTAGTTCGGAAATAATGTCTCGGAGTGTCGGTTCACCGACTTTTTCTGTGACATATTTCTTGATGTTTACAGTCTTGATTTTTTCCGATATTTGTGTTATTCCTGTCAGCGGCAAGTCTAAATCCTTGGCGATCGCCTGCACGACAGGATAACTTTCGGGATGAACCGCGGTATTGTCCAGGGGGTTTTCGCCGCCGCGAATGCGGAGAAATCCGGCTGCTTGTTCAAAAGCTTTTGGGCCAAGTTTGGGAACTTTCAGCAGTTGGCGGCGATTTTTAAAAGCGCCGTTTTCGTTGCGGTAATTGACGATATTTTTGGCAACTGTTGCCGTCATTCCTGATACAAATGTCAGCAGTTCTTTCGAGGCTGTGTTTAAGTCAACTCCGACATAATTAACGCAGCTTTCGACTGTTTCGTCGAGTTTCTTTTTGAGCAATTTTTGGTCAACATCGTGCTGGTATTGACCGACTCCTATTGATTTTGGGTCGATTTTCACGAGTTCTGCGAGGGGGTCTTGCAAGCGCCGTCCGATGCTGACTGCGCCACGAACGGTGATGTCGAGATCTGGAAATTCGGCGATCGCCACTTCGCTTGCGGAATAAATCGATGCACCGGATTCATTCACCATGACTTTAATCGGTTTCCTGTCCATTTCTGCCAAAACTTCCGAAACAAATTCGTCTGTTTCGCGGGAAGCTGTACCGTTGCCGATCGCGATTAATTCAATTTTATATTTTTCAATTAAATGCTTGACAATTTTACCAGCTTGCTGTCTCTGAGCGGCCGCTTGGTGGGGGAAAATGGCTTGATATTCTAAAAATTGCCCGGTTTCATCGAGGGCGGAAACTTTGCAGCCCGTGCGAAATCCCGGATCGATCGCCAAGGTGGGTTTCATTCCCGCCGGCGCCGACAGCAGCAACTCGCGCAGGTTGGTTTCAAAAGTGGCGATGGACTCGATATCAGCGACGGCTTTGTTGTGCGATCGTACTTCTGTAATTAACGAAGTCTTCATCAGTCGGTTGAAGGCATCCTTCAAAGTCGATCGATAAAACTCTTTAACTTCCGGTATCCTAGTTCTAATTTCCTGAGCTTCCAAATAAGCCATCACTGCGGATTCATCAAAAGCCAGTTCCAAATCTAAAACCCCTTCCGTTTCCCCCCGAAACAGCGCTAACATATTGTGCGATTGAACGCTTCTGGCTGCAACTTGGTAATTGCGGTACATTTCAAATTTAGTGCTTCCTTCCGGGAAATCATCTTTAATTTTCGAGACAAAAACTCCTGTTTTCATCAAAAACTCTCGCAAATAAGCCCGCAATTCTGCTTTTTCCGAAACCGCTTCCGCCAAAATATCCGCAGCACCTTTGAGAGCTTCTTCTGCTGTTTTTACTCCCTTTTCTTCCGAAATGTATTTAGCTGCTTCCGCCTCAAAATCGGCTGGTTTAGCCGTTGGCAAGTTCAGAGATTTGATAAAATTCGCCAGCGGTTCCAAACCTTTTTCCCTAGCAATTGTTGCTCGCGTCCGCCGCTTTGGTTTGTAAGGCAGATAAAGGTCTTCTAGTTCGTTTTTTTGCAAACACGATTCGATTTTTGCTTGCAGTTCTTCAGTGAGTTTTCCCTGAGAGCTAATCGTATCTAGAATCGACTTTTTGCGCTCTTCAATTTCCGTCAGATAGGTGAAGCGATCGGAGATATCCCGCAACTGAATTTCATTCAGCAAATCCGTGCGTTCTTTGCGGTAGCGGGCAATAAACGGAATTGTTGCTCCCTCTGCGAAAAGTTCCAGAGCATTATTGACTTGAGACAGATTAATGGAAAGTTCTTGAGCAATCAGTTGAGGAATGTCGATCATAGTGCAGAATTTCGGATCGGTCGCTTGAGATTTAAGAGGTGAGATTGACTTCACGGAAGAGAGGAAAAAAAGTGTGAAATAAACGTTTTACAGGGTGTTGGCGCTCGTCCTGCAAGTATTAAAATGATGTTAGCATAAATGCAGTCATTTCTCAATATTATATGTTTCCTTTTAAATATCCTGTGCCGCAAACCGATCCGCCGCGATCGCCCAGAGAAACGCTGCCGACGATGTACGATTTACCCAGCGAAGACCCGGAGAAACCTGGTTTGCCTGACGAATTTCACCATTTGCAGCCGCAGTTGTTGAGCCTGACGTTTCGGCCTCGGAATTATGCAGCTTCTGAGATATTTAGCGGCACCGACATGAACCTTTATTATGACGTGCATCACACTCTGTGGCACAAGCGGCCGGATTGGTTTGGAGTTGTGGGAGTTCCCCGACTTTACGATCGATCCGAACTGCGGATGAGTTACGTTACTTGGCAGGAAGGCGTGAATCCTTTTGTAATTGTAGAACTGCTTTCGCCGGGAACGGAAAAAGAAGATTTAGGCGACAATACCGATGAGGAAAAGTTGCCACCTCAGTCGGGAAACAGTGCGGGTAACGGGCAACTTTTGGAGGCGGAGACGAAGGAGGAACCGCCTAGAAAATGGGAGGTTTACGAGCAGATTTTGCGGGTTCCTATTTATGCCGTTTTCAGTCGCTATACTAACAAATTGCGAGTGTTTGAATTGAAGGGCGGACACTATCAAGAATTAGAATTGCCTGACTCGCGGTTGTGGATTGCTGACCTAAGTTTGGGCTTGGGTTTGTGGCAAGGGGAGTTTCAGGGAATCGATCGACTGTGGTTGCGCTGGTATGATGTTGATGGTAATTGGATTCTCACTGAAGCGGAACAGCAACGGCAGCGGGCTGAGTCAGCGGAAGCTCAATTGCAGTCTTTAATTCGGCGGCTGCGGGAATCTGGCATCGATCCTGATAAATTTTTAAACGGTTAAAGAGGACTAAAGTCCTGACTAAAAACTGGTTCGCCGTCAGGACGTTAGTTTTTTTTTACTTCAACATAAGACTGAAGGCCTCACTATACGCAGGCTTTAACATTTGATCAAAACTTGATTGGTTGCGGCTTATTTGTTTGTTGCTGGTACTCTTGGCAGTCAAGTCATCCGCGTAGGGAGATTGATGCAAATAAGCTTTACCGACAGAACCGAAAAGTTGCAGTTTGTCAGAAATGACCGATTGCATGGCATCGATAGCTTTTTCCATTATTTCCAACAAATCCGGATGTGGCTCAGAAATGTTACTTTTTAACACGTCCATATAAGCTTCGCGAACTTCCGTATTCACATTAAATTTAGATACTCCGAATTTAATACATTGATGAATCATTGAGTTCGGCAAACCGCTCGCCCCGTGCATCACTAACGGCACTGAAACAGCAGCCCGGATTTTTGCCAGACGCGAAAAATCGAGTTTGGGTTGGCTTAAATATTTGCCGTGAACGTTACCAATTGTTACGGCTAAAAAATCCACCTTAGTTTCTTTGATAAACTCTACTGCTGCTACTGGATCGGTCATCCTTGCGGCTTTCTCATCGATTGTCAAACCTTCTTCCCTGCCACTAATTCTGCCGATTTCTGCTTCAACTGCCGCACCGTTAGCGTGGGATAATTTAGCCATTTCCCGGGTAAATATTAAGTTTTGTTCGTAGGGCAAAGGAGAACCGTCTGCCATAATTGATTTAATGCCGGCGGCTAGACCGATGTGAATGTCTTTTTCTGAGGTGCCGTGATCTAAGTGTACTGCGATCGGTACTAAAGATGTGCGGGCAGCTTTGATGCACAGCGCGACTAAAGGCGACTTTCCGTATAGGAGGGCGCTGGGGTGAATTTGCAGTATCGCTGGACTGTCCAGCGCTTCGGCGGCATTGATGACGGCTTTTACTCCTTCGAGGTTGTAGACGTTAAAAGCGCCGATCGCATAAGCCTTTCTCCGGGCCGTGTTCAGCAATTCGCGAGTTGAGACAAGCATAATAGTACCTGCTTTAAAAACTTTTCTGAATGTTGATCATTCTATCAAAGTTCAAGGGCAAGCTCAGCGTAATTTCTGTTTATTTTAATTGCGAATTCTTCCGCTACTATTTATTCTGACTGTCGATCATTTTATTAAAGTTCAAGGGCAAGCTCAGCGTAATTTCTGTTTATTTTAATTGCGAATTCTTCCGCTACTATTTATGTTGTGAAGTGCATTTATTCTTGGGTAGGGTGCGCTAGGCGCACCAAACAAATAGTAGGGTGCGCTAGGTGCACCCTACTAAGTGATTTACTATTTTTGGGCGTTACCAGCGTGCAAACCGCACTCTTTTACGGTCGCTTCTTCCCACCACCAGCGACCTTCGCGTTCGTGTTGGTTCGGCAATACCGGCTTTGTACAAGGTTCGCAACCAATACTTACAAAACCGCGTTCGTGCAACTTGTTGTAAGGCACATCCAAAGCGCGAATGTATTCCCAAACCTCTGCCGAAGACCAGTTTGCTAAGGGGTTGAATTTAATTAATTCATGGTCAGGAGTTGAGAATGCAGTGTCAACTTCAATAACCGGAATACCGTTGCGGGTACTGGGACTTTGGTCTTTCCGCTGACCGGTAATCCAAGCATCAAGAGTATTCAATTTGCGGCGCAGCGGCTTGACTTTCCGCACGCCACAGCATTCTTTGTGACCGTCTTGATAAAAACTAAACAATCCCTTTTCTTCTACTAGGGCTTGTACTTCGGCTGCATCGGGAAACATTACTTCTAATTTAATGCCGTAATGTTTTCTGACTTGATCCAAAAACTGATAAGTTTCCGAGTGCAATCGTCCGGTGTCTAGGGTGAAAACGCGGAAATTCTTGGTAATTTTTGAGGCAATATCGATCAGAACTACATCTTCAGCCCCGCTGAAAGAAATAGAGATATTGTCAAAATTTTCAAGGGCAAATTTGAGAATGTCTCGCGGTGTTTTTTGACTGTATTCTGCTTCTAGGGCGGCAATGTTGAGATTTCTTTGGATGGCAACCATATTTTCGGGTTTTCGGTGTTCTTTTCCTCTAGCCCTTTATTATAGCCGATCGCCGTCTCTCCCTCGCCGACTAATTTGACAATCAAGCAATGTCGTCTGGGGCCTCCGGATTCATCCGTGAAGCGAGGAAAAAGCTCCGACTGCTCATCACCCGCCCCCGGATTTATCAGTGCGAGCACTTTCTTCAATTCTAAAATCTAAAATCTAAAATCTAAAATCGATTGACCGCATCTTCCAGCAGTCTTTTCGGCGGGGTTCACAATCAAGCTCAAGGATTGGTATCGCCTGCTGGCAGTAGTTTTGGTGAACTCAACACTCCTCTACTGGGTAAAATGGGACTATCGCGCGGTCAATTTATTTTGCCCCCGAATTATAAATTACAGACAATAAAATTCTTTAAATGTCATTGTTACCCTCCTAAAATTAAGCTTGTATTATTAATTACAAAATAGCGCTAGCTCAGAAATATAGCGCTGTATATTAAGTGAACAAAGTTTTTCTCAATACCATAATTTACCCCGCCATAGCTACTTTTAAGTGACTGTTATTGACGCCAATTAAATCCATTAACTAGCATTATTTAGGCAATGAAATTAACTAGATAGTTGGGAACAAAATTCAAAAATATACGTAGAAAATATCGCTTTAGTACCCCAAGCGCTCCTTCTACTAAGAGCTGTTGGTTTCAACACAGCGAATCACCAAAAATCAATTACTAATTGCCGATTAATTTATTCAGAGCGATTCCGTTAGCAAAGTAAATTTTTATCGCTTTTTATCGCTTACAGCTAACCTTCAGCCATACGATCGGCTATATTGTATTTAGAAGTACATTAATTTGTCCGCAAAGCGGTATAGTCCCATCGCCGCCGGTCGCGCCAGCTTCTGAATAAACGTAGTCCGCTGTCAGTAACAGCAAGGAAGTGTGGAATTATGTCAAAAATTTTAGTAGTGGACGACGTAAAGAGCGAACTAGAAATCATCTGCCGCATTCTTCAAGATGCCGGACTGGATGTGATCCGGGCAGGCGACGGCGAAGAAGCGATCGCCATGATCCGCAAAACTCCTCCGGCTTTGGTCGTTTTAGATGTAGTGATGCCACGAATGAACGGGTTTGAAGTGATCAGAGAATTGCGGGGCGATCGCACAACTGCCAAATTGCCCGTAGTATTTTGTACTCATAAAAACACCGAGATCGATAAAGCTTGGGGAACTGATTTAGGGGCCGACGCTTACGTCAGCAAACCCTTTGAACCTCAGCAACTCGTCCACATAGTGCAGCGCTTGCTTTCCGCGTAAGCCGAATATAAAATGATCGGCCGCTTCCCAAAAAATATTATACCGACAAACCCCGTTTTTTAAAAATTAACTGGGTTTTTGAATTCCATAAAAGTTTATGTTTAATGATAGAAACCTGCTTATTTGCCCAGCCGCGATTTATTTAACGGAAACATTTGAGGCACCCAAAGAGATGCTGCAAAACTCGATCGGCGATCGGCTTTAGGGTCGCAAAACTCTAATTGGTAAGCTACACTATAAACTAAAAATAAGCCATGAAAATAACGGCTCCCCCCGCTGGGGGGAATCAGACAAGTGCAACAAAGCAATTTCTCTTGTTCGGTCAAGGAGGCAGTCTGTTCGGCATAGAATTAGATGCAGTGCGGGAAGTCCTTTCACTCAAGGAACAACCCATTTCCCTGGTTCCCAATACCCAGCCATTTTTGCTGGGATTAACCAACTTGCGGGGCGAAATCTTAGCAGCAGCAGACTTTGGACTGTTTGTCGGTATTGAGTCTGTTGACACCTACCACCCAAACAGCCGCATCTTAGTGGTAGAAGCGCCTGATCCACGAGACGTGAGATTGTTGTCGAAAATGCGCCTGGGATTAGCCGTCTCCCGCGTCGAAGGAGTTTTACCTCTCAATCCCGATCGCATTGTCTCAGCACTAGATGTCAGTCCCGACCTAGCTCCATTCTTAAAAGGTTTGTACAATTCCGAAGGACGCTTGCTAATGATTGTCGATGTAGAAGCGATCGCCCATTCCGAACGCTGGTAAAAATCAACAATACAGATAAGTCTGCAACGGCTGTGCATCAATAATATTAACTAACGATCGCCCGCATCCGATTTGCCAATCCTTAATCTTATGATCAAACTTCTCTATACTTGGCTCGCAACAACTTTCACCCTGACATTGCCTGACTTGTCCCCATCGCTGGTAGCTGGGGCGGCTAATGTCATCATTTCTGGATGTTACTTTGCCATCGCTTGGCTAATCAGCTTAGGTTTGTGGCGAAACCGTCAATTCGGGTTCGACATCTTCGCCACAGTCACAGCAGGCATATTTTGGACTTGCGCTTTCGGCCACAGCGGCCACGCCGCCGAATACCTAGGACTGCCGCACTCTCCGGTGGTGCAAACTGTGTTCGATTGGATCACTGTCATTGCGGCGATCGCTTTTTTGAGTTTGTCCAACCGCTACGGCTTCTTAGTAGGTTCCACCCGTATCCTTAACGCTAAAAAAGAAACAGAACAAGCGCTGAGCGAAACTACCCAGCGATTTCACGCAATCTTCGACCAAGCTTTTCAAGCGATCGCATTATTGGATGCAGACGGTACTCTGATCGAAGCCAATCAGACAGCGCTAAAATTGGGCGATTTCCCAGCATCAGAAGTGCTGGGAATGAAATTTTGGCTGACACCAGGCTGGGCATCATCCCCAACAAACCAGCAGCGCCTAAAAACGAACATTCAACAAGTTTCGGTCGGGAATTTTGTCCGGGAAGAATACGAAATCACCGGAGCTAACAACCAGGTAACAGTAATTGACTTGTCGTTTAAGCCGCTGTTAAATGCAACAGGAGAAGTATTTCAAATACTCGCAGAAGGCCGGGAGATTACCAAGCGCAAACAGGCCGAAGCCGCCTTGCAGCAGCTAAGCGCAGAACTAGAGCAGCGAGTGAATGAAAGAACCGAGCAGATACTGCAAACTAACGCACAATTGGAACAGGAAATTCTCGATCGCACCGCAGCCCAAGAGCAATTAAAAGCCTCAGAACAATTCTTAAACAACATCCTCAACAGCATCCCCGACCCGCTTTACGTCAAAGACCAACAGCACCGCTGGATAACATTAAATGATGCCTTTTGTCAATACCTAGGTCACAGCAGAGAAGAACTAATTGGCAAATGCTACGACCAGTTTTTGCCCAAAGAGGAAGCAGAGAAAGATCGAGAAAAAGACGAATTAGTTTTCTTGACAAATACCAGCAGCGAAGTCCAAAAAACCATCCAAGATCCAGCAGGAAACACCCGCTTTCTCTCCGCCAAAAAATCTATTTTTGTAGATACCGACGGCAGGAAATTTCTCGTTTCCGCGATGAGAGATATCACCAAGCGCGTGCAAATGGAAGAACAACTGCGGCACACACTCGCAGAAGTACAAAGCTCCCAAAGCTTGCTGCGGACAGTCATTGACGCTACGCCAGACTGCATCTTTGTCAAAGATCGAAACTCGCGCTATACCCTAGTCAATGCAGGTTTCGCCACCGCCTTCGGCAAAACTCAAGCAGAAATTCTCGGCAAAGACGACGCAGAAATAGGCATATCGGTCGATCAAATCTTCCCCAACTTCCACGCCGAAACCGATTCCCAAAACCAAATCCAAAACTTCCGGGCAGACAAGCACCTCGCGCCCGGTTCCAACGACTTAGGCACCTTAGCCGACGGCAAAGTACACACCTTCGACACCCAGAAATTGCCCCTCAAAGATGCAGAAGGCAACATTTTAGGAATGCTCGGCTTCGCGCGCGACATCACACAGCGCCGCAAATCTGAACAAGAACTATTGCGGTTCAAAGCAATTTTAGAAACCACAACAGACTGGGTAGGCATGGCAGACACCCAACAGCGCACCATTTATATCAACCGCGCAGCCAGAGAAATGTTGAAAGTTGGCGAGGACTCAGATTTAGCCGGAGTCAGCATTTCCGACCTGACATCCCCCAAAAGTATCGACACTATTATCAACGTCGGCATCCCCGCAGCTTGCCGGGAGGGGGCGTGGAGCGGTGAGACCATTTGGCAAACTTTAGACGGCAAAGAAATACCTGTTTCTCAAGTAATTATTGCTCACAAATCCGAGAAGGGAGAAATTGAATTTATCTCAACAATCGCCCGCAACATTACAGAACGCAAGCGCGTAGAACAAGCCTTGCAGCAGAACTTGCAAATGCTGGATCTGGCAAGCGACGCCTTGATCGTTCGGGATATGGACGGCACGATTAATTATTGGAACCAGGGAGCCGAACGGATGTACGGCTGGACAAAAAAAGAAGCCTTGGGGCAACTCACCCATACTCTATTGCACAGCATTTTCCCTCAGCCTTTAGCAGCTATCTCGGCACAGTTAGAAGAGCAAAATTATTGGGAAGGAGAAGTAATTCACACCACCAATTATGATACCAAGATCACCGTGTTTAGTCGCTGGAATTTGCAGCGAGACGAACATGGAAAACCCAAAGCTATTTTAGAAACTAACAACGATATCACCGAGCGCAAGCAAGCCGAAATCGAAAAACAAAGATTGATTGCGATCGTAGAAAGCAGCTCAGATTTTATCGGCACGGCAACCCTGGAGGGAGAGGCAACATACCTGAACCCCGCTGGAATGAAATTAGTAGGATTGCCAAATATTGAAGAAGTCAAAAATAAAAGTGTTTATGAGTTCTTTTGTGCAGAAGATGTTAAGTTTTTCCAAGAAGAAATCCTGCCGCCTACTGTGCGAGACGGTTTTTGGCAGGGTGAATTCCGCTTGAGGAACTTTCAAACCGGCGAAAACATTCCGGTTGACTTCACCATATTTACCGTCAAAAACCCAGAAACCGGCGAGCCTATCGGGTTGGCAACAGTTACTCGCGACATCAGCGATCGCAAACGCGCAGAAGAGATGCTGCGCGATCGCGAAAGACTGTTCCGAGCCATTTTCGACCAATCGTTCCAATTCATAGGTCTGCTCAAACCGGACGGCACCGTTTTGGAGGCTAACCAAACAGCACTCGCCGCCGCAGGCCTGCGGAGCGAAGAAATAATAGGTACTCCGTTTTCCGAGACCCTGTGGTGGCAGATTTCCCCAGAAACCAAGCAACAGATACGAGAAGCGATCGCCGCAGCCGCAGCCGGCGAGGTAGTCCGTTACGAAGTGGATGTGCTAGTTGCCAACGGTGCAGTGGCGACCGTTGACTTCTCGATCAAACCCATCACAGACGACAGTGGTAAAGTCTTGATGCTAATTCCAGAAGGCCGCGACATCAGCGATCGCAAAGCCCTAGAACGAGAATTAGTTTTGCGTCAAACCCGCTTTGACGCCTTTTTCAAAGCAGCCCCGGCCTCAATGTTTATTTTTGATGAGCAGTTGCGCTTCGTGCAAGTTAACGAGAAATTAGCGGAAACCACCGGCCCCTCAATTGCCGAACACCTCGGCAAGACGGTGAGGGAAGTGGTACCCGAAATGCTCGAAACCCTAGAGCCGATGTTGCAGCAAGTTCTTGTCACCAACCAACCGTTTTTAAACATTGAGGTTTCGGGTACAACTCTCAACCAACCGGGCGTTATCCGAGATTGGCTAGCCTCATACTTTCCTTTGCCCGGATCTGACGGCAAACCCATCGGTGTCGGAGGTGTGGTATTCGAAATTACCGATCGCAAAAAAGCAGAAGAAGAGCGCGATCGATTTTTTACCCTTTCCCTAGACTTGATTTGTATTATAGATTTTGAAGGCAAATTCAAGCGCGTCAATCCCTCTTGGGAAAAAACTCTCGGCTACGCGGCGCTTGAACTCCAAGACAACTATTATATCGATTTAGTCCATCCAGACGATCGCGAATCTACCCTAGAACAAGCGGAAAAAGTAGCCAGTGGCTCCGAATTAAAGTCTTATGAAAATCGCTACCGTTGCAAAGACGGTTCCTACAAGTGGCTGTCGTGGAAAGTGCGACCGGAAACCGAACAAAAGCTCATGTATGCAGTCGCTCGCGACGTTACCGAAAACAAACAGGCACTTAATCAATTACAAGAAACAACAGCCCAATTAGCCCGTTCCGAAGACCAATTTCGGCAGCAAAGCAATCTCTTGCAACTGCTAATAAACAGCATTGGCGACGGCATAATTGCTGCCGACGAAACAGGCAATTTTATTTTGTTCAACCCCGCCGCCGAAGATATCTTTGGCATGGGTGCGACAGATGCTCTTCTCAATGAATGGTCAGCAAGATACGGTTTATTCTTGCCCGATACCGTAACTCCCTATCCCCCAGCCGACATACCTTTAGCGCGCACGGTTCGAGGAGAAGTAGTTGACGACGTAGACCTTTTCACCCGCCACGCAGGCAAGCCAGAGGGTGTGTGGGTGAAAGTTAACGGCCGCCCACTCAAAGACGAAACGGGGGCGCTTAAAGGCGGCGTAGTCGTTTGTCGCAACGTCACCGAACAAAGAGCATCCCAGCAGCAAATGCAGCAGTTGGCCGAGACACAGGAACGCTTGCTGCAAGAACTCAAAACGCGGCAAAATGCCCTAGACGAATCGGCGATCGTCAGCGAAACCGATCTCCAAGGCATGATTACCTACGTCAACGACAGATTCATTGAAATCTCCGGTTACAGCATGGGAGAACTCCTGCACCGCAACCACCGCCTCGTCAATTCCGGCTACCATCCCCAATCATTTTTTGAAGAAATGTGGGTGACACTTTCTCGTGGTTTGGTGTGGAAAGGGGAAATCAAAAACCGACGCAAAGATGGCTCGTTTTACTGGGTAGATTCGACGATCTCCCCCATTTTTGATACCAGTGGCAAAATAGTCAAATATATCGCCATTCGCTTTGACATCACCGAGCGCAAAGAAGCAGAAGAACGACTAGGAAAATTGGCAGCAGAACGTAAAGCAGAAGCTGATTCTCTGACTCAGCAAGTCCTTAAATTGTTGGGAGAAATTAAAGGCGCGGCTCAAGGCGACTTGACAGTCAGGGCGGAAGTGACTAACGACGTTTTAGGTGCTGTCGCCGACTCTTTCAACTTCTTAATCGGTTCTCTGCGGAAAGTGGTAACGGGAATTCAAACTTTAGCCGAACAGGTAACATCTGCCACCGACGAGTCAATTAACAATACCAGTCAACTCACCCAACAGGCGGAAATTCAAGCAGCAAAAATATCTGCTATCATGCGCGAAATCGAGCGGATTGTGAATTCGATCCGCGACGTGCGAGATGTTTCGGTGCGGGCGGAAACAGTGGCTCAGCAGTCTTCTCAAACGGCTGAAGTCGGCGGTATGGCGGTCGATCGCGCTGTCGAAGGCATTAACGGGCTCCGGTTGACGATCGCCTCTACCTCGAAAATGATGAAGCGTTTGGGCGAATCTTCGCAGCAAATTGGCAAAATTGTGACTTCGATTTCTCAACTTGCTTCGCAAACTAATTTATTAGCTCTGAATGCTACTATTGAGGCGGCGCGAGCCGGCGAACAAGGTTTAGGCTTTGCAGTTGTTGCCGAAGAAGTGCGGAAATTAGCAGAAAGATCCGCCGGCGCTACGGAGGAAATCTCCGAAATTGTCGGTACAATTCAAGAAGAAATCAGTCGCGTGATGAAGGCAATGGAATCCGGGACGCTGGAGGTAGTGGAAGGCACTAAGCTGGCAAGCGAAGCTAAAACTCACCTCAATGCCATCATCGAAGTTAGTCGAGAAATGAATGCTTTGGTGCAGAATATTACTATCGCATCTGCCAAGCAAACTGTTTCGGCTGAGGGAATTGCTAACAGTATGCAGCAAGTCAACGAGATTGCTAATACGACTGCACAAAAAGGTGCGGATGTCAAAGCATCTTTGGACGAGTTGTCAGGTTCTCTGGGCCAATTGCAAAAGTCGGTGGCGAATTTCCGTAGTTAGTTCAGTTGTCAGTTGTCAGTTGTCAGTTGACAGTTGACAGTTGACAGTTGTCAGATTAGATAATTGGGCGATTGAAATCGCTACTAAACAAACGAAGTCCACTGCTAGCGGACTAAGAATGCCGGATTTATTTGATAATCGTAAACCCGCACCTTGTATCTTGAAAGAAGTAGATTGCAATTTGCTTCCTGTGGGGGCGGGTTTACGAGATTGTGGGTTTTAGGCAATTATTGTCGGTGAAACCCGCCCCTACAATAACTACAGTCAATTAACCGGACATCATATATAAAAAAAACTGCCAACAGACAACAGACAACAGACAACAAACTAATATGAATGATGACGATTTAAACGAATTAATAGATGCTTTTACCGCAGAATGCGAAGAGTTTCTCCAGTCAATGGAGACGAATCTGCTGGCGATGGAATCGGCGGGTTTGAAAGAGCGACAAGCGGCAGTTAAAGAAATGTTTCGGGCGGCTCACTCGATTAAAGGTGCGGGTTCGATGTTGGGCTTTCAAAACGTGTCGGCGGCGGCTCACACGCTGGAGGACTGTTTTGTCATTTTGCGCGATCGCACAGACTTGGCTGCCCTGGAACCGACTACTGTGAGTGTTTTGCTGCAGGGGGTGGATGCTCTCAAAAAGATTACGATCGAATCAGTTCAACACTCGGATGTCACAACTCCGGATCAAACGGAAAACTTGGAGGCGATCGCCCAAATTTTCGATCAGTTCCAGGCCAAGTACGGCAACTCAGAACCGTCGCCAGTTCCCACAGTCAGCCAATCGACCGCCCCGGAAACCCTGAAACAGATTTTTGAACACCAAGTGCCGGCACTCTTCAATCGCCTAGAAACCGAGCTTTCCCAAGCTCCCGAGGCAGATTTGGCAACAACCGTCACCGCCCTCAAGCAGGTTTACTACCAACTCTCCGGTTTGGCTGGAATGCTGCAATTGCCGGATTTTGGGAAAGTCGCCGCAGCCCTCAGAGATTTGATCGACTCTCCAAACTTGACTCTACAACGGTTGCAATCCGAGGGTTGGGCGATCGCCCAAAACTTGCAAACCGCACGCCAACAAATATTGGAAGGAAGGGCGATCGACATCCCCGAAATCTCCCCCTCCCCGACTCCCCCGGAAATCTCCCCCTCCCCGACTCCCCCCGACTCCCCCCGACTCTCCGACTCCCCGACTCCCCCGGAAATCTCCCCCTCCCCCTCCCCAACTGTCCCCCCCTCCCCGACTCTCCCAGTCGCCAACCCGCAAAGGCCGACAATCCGGGTAGACTTAGAACGTTTAACTGAATTGGTGAATCTAGTCGGGGAATTAGTCATCAACCGTACAAATTTAGAACTTCAAGAATCCGAACTGCGCGGCGAAGTCAAGCGCATCCGCCGCAATATCGTAGATTTGAACCAATTCGGCGGTCAGTTGCGAGAAGAATACGACAGACTGAGCTTTGCAGAGTGGAGAGGGGGAAACGGGAACTCTGGATTGGTAAAACTTGCAGCAGCAGAAACAGAATTGCCCATGATTGCTAACGGCAAATCCTCTCCGCTTCATGCTCACTTCGATATCTTAGAGATGGATCGTTATACAGAGTTCCACTCGACAGCCGCCGAAGTCATCGAAACTGCCCAAGCAATTTCTCACTCCGCCACCAAATTAGACACCTTAGCCATGAAATTCGAGCGCAGTACCGACCAACTGCGCCGCATTACCGAACAACTACGCAGCCGCGTCATGCAGTTGCGAGTCGTGAGTTTCAGTCGCGCCGTCGATCACTTGCCCAGAGCTCTGCGGGAGATGTGCCTCACATACGATAAAGATGTCAACCTGTTGCTAGTGGGAAGAGATACCAAAATTGACGAAAGTTTGCTCGACGCTTTGCGCGACCCCTTAATACACTTAGTGAGGAACGCTTTCGACCACGGCATCGAAATGCCCGAAGTTCGGAAAGCAAGCGGCAAGGCGGCCAGCGGTCAAATAGAAATAGAAGCCCGCCACCAAGGTGGCCAAACTATTATTACTGTCGCCGATGACGGCAAAGGCATTGACCCGGAAATGATTCGCCGTAAAGTTGTCACAAAGGGTTTGGCTACGGAGGAACAAGCTCAAGAATTTTCCATTGCCGAACTCTACGATTTTCTGTTTTGGCCGGGTTTCAGCACTACAGAAGGGGTCAGCGACCTTTCGGGGCGGGGAGTAGGACTCGACGTGGTGCGAACAAATTTGCGGACTGTGCGGGGGACTGTGAAGGTAGACTCTCGCCTGGGAAAAGGTACGAGTTTTATCATTAAACTGCCGCTGCTGCTGTCGATTACTGATGCTTTGATGGTGAAGACCGATCACAATAAAATAGCAGTGCCGCTGGATGCAGTCGAGGAAATTCTGCACATTAAAGCCTCGGAAGTTCACATTGCCGGCAATCAGCCGATGCTGTGGTGGCGGGAGGAATTTATTCGTTTGGTGAGAATGCAAGATTTGCTCGAATACAGCGTCGTCGGGCCGGATGCCCCCTCTCCTGACCCTTTGACCCAAGAGGAAATTCCGGTTCTGGTTTTGGCTTCTACCGAAGGAATGCTGGCGGTGGCCGTGGAACGGCTGATCGGTCAGCAGGAAATTGTGGTTAAACCTTTGCCGCCGCCTCTATCCAAGCCTCGCGGCGTTTTGGGGACTACGATTTTGGGGGACGGGCGCGTGGTGAATATTCTGGATGTGGATGATTTGGTGGGCCAACCTGGGGTAAATAGTTCGATCGCCGCTGTCTCCGGTAAAGTCCAGGAGATACCGCCGAGTGCGAGTCCGTCACCACAGATTTTGGTAGTGGATGATTCCTATACAATTCGCCAGTTGCTGTCTCTGACGCTGACTCGTGCTCGCTACCGGGTGGTACAGGCTAAAGACGGTGTGGATGCCCTGGAAAAGTTGCAAAATGGTCTTGATTGCAGTTTGGCGATCGTGGATATTGAAATGCCCCGGATGGATGGATTTGAATTGTTGCGATCGATCAGATCGACCGAGCGGTTTGCTAAGATTCCCGTAGCCATGCTGACATCCCGTAGCGGGGCAAAACATCGGCAAATGGCAATGGAATTAGGCGCAAATCAATACTTCACCAAACCTTACAGCGAAGCCCAACTTTTACAAGCTATCCCCAAATTAATCCACCACTCAATAATTTAATCCACCCTCTAAAAATTCCCATAAAATAATCCCTAATCTCAAACAAAACTTAGGCCAAAAGTAATTGCACCCGCGAATAATAGTAGGAAGCTACGCAGCAGACTCACTACTAAAATCTAAAATCAAAAAATCTAAAATCTAAAATCTAAAATCTAAAATCGAATGACTCACGCCAATTACAATCGCCGCTTTCGGAGCAAGAAACAAGCAAATGTTAGAATTGCCCCTAAAAAAATGGTTTCCTTTGAACTAGGAAATATTTACTATGCTGTTCCTATTGAGCGAGTGGAACGCATTGTTAAAAACTTTAATGCCTACGGCATTTTACCTAACGGTAATAGTTTATTGCGGCATCAAGAAGAACTGATTACCATAATTAATTTATCCACAATATTTCCCAGCAGTCCGAGCATTGCTGACTGCAAATACCTGATTATTTGTACCTTAAATAAAAGCGATCGGTTGGGGATTCCCCTTCCTGATATGCCAAAAATTTTGGAAATTACCGAAGAAAGCTTCTGCGAGATTCCGGAATTGTACCGTCAACAGCAACTGCCTCCGGTAATAGAAAAGTTAATTCGCGCACCTGATGGTTCCGAAGTTTTTTATCTGAATTTCGATCTATTTAGCGAAATGTAGGGGGTTCACTTTTCGAGGTATTATACCATATAAATGGTATTTTTGCAAACAAAAAGTTATAGATTTATGAAAAAACTCACAATCATGTCGATCGCCCTACTAATTTTTGCAGCAACTCTCGAATTGCCGAAGGTGGGGCTGCAACTAAGTGCGATCGGGCAAATAGAAACACCCCAACCAATCCCAACACCCCAACCAATCCCCACACCCCAATCAATCCCAACACCCCAACCAATCCCAACACCCCAACCAATCCCAACACCCCAACCACAAACACCCCAACAAATCCAAACACCCCAACAAATCCAAACACCCCCAATCCAAACACCCCAACCAAAACCAGCCGACCCCAAAAACCTCGGCTACGTCTCCCCAGAATTTGCCGGAAATTTCTCCCAGCAACAAATCGACCAAATCAACGCCAACGTCGAAACGCTGCTGCTAACTCAAAGCTGCTCCCGCTGCGACCTCCGAGCCGTAAAATTAGTTAACCTTAACTTAAAAAATCCCATCCTTACAGGATCAGATTTATCAGATGCCAACCTCAGCGGTAGTCGCTTCGAGATCTCAGATTTTGTCAACACCAATCTAGCTCGCACAAACTTAAGCCGAGCCGAATTAGTAGGAGCAAGAATCAGCAACGCTAACCTCAGAAAAGCTAACTTGACAAAGACAAATCTAGACGGTGCAGACCTGCGATTTTCCGACTTGAGGGATGCCAATCTTTCCGATGCCAACCTCCGCAATGCTAATATAGATGGCGCTAGTATCGATCGAGCAAGTATGGCCGGCACCACAATGCCCGACGGCCGAAAAAATCAATAATATAGAAGAAGGAAGAAGGAAGAAGGAAGAAGGAAGAAGGAAGAAGGAAGAAGGAAGAAGGAAGAAGGAAGAAGGAAGAAG
>NZ_JAUBTF010000081.1:0-27085 GCF_036702355.1 Microcoleus sp. D3_18_C4 | reverse complement strand
TTGCACTTTACCCTCGCTCTCGCGAGCGCATAACCCAGGCTACGTCAAGTGCCATCGATATATTCAGCAAGCCCTAAATAAACAGGCGTTATAGTCATGAATAAAAGACCAGATTGCTCCAAGATGATTGGAGATTTTTTTATAAAAGGAAAGAGTTTTTCTGACTAAACGAGATATTCTTTGTCTCATCTTATTGTTAAATCTTTCTATATAGGAAGTTTGCCCACTTTCCTTGACTACTGATTGGTGTCTCTTTTTTGGAAACACTCTCTGATAAGCACTCCAAAAGTCGGTGAAAAAACAAGCACATTGACTCTGGAACTGCCGGTAGAGAATCCCACAATCCTTAAGCTCCTAAATGCTGACTAATGGCTGATGACTAATGGCTGATGACTGATGACTGCTGACTAACTAATGCAAAAACTTGCGAACTTGATATTCGCGACTTTCCGCGATCGCAATTTGCAAATCGCCCATTTGGGCATCCAACTCATCTATTGTGCTTTGCGGAACCGACTTCCACTTCTCCCTAGTTTCCCAGCGAATCAACATCACCACCTCATTTTCCACCGGATCTACCCAAATTTCTTTGCCTAAAAAACCGTCCCAATTTTTTAGTCCCTCAGTCCAAACTTCCTGATCTCGCTGAATAAACTGCTCCCACTTTTCTTGAGGTACTTTAAATTTGAGCCACTCAATTACCATATTATTTCCTATTTGTAAAGAGCTAATTAATCGTTGCCGATCGCAATTTTAATTATCAACTCAGTTCCCTCTCCCGGACGCGAAACACAGTGCAACTTACCGCCGTGCTTTTCTACTACTAAATGTTGGGATATGGCTAGACCCAAACCAGTGCTGGTGTCTGGACATTTAGTAGTAAACAAAGGGTCAAAGATGCAGTCGAGGACTTCTTCAGTCATGCCAGGGCCGTTGTCACTAATGGCGATCGCAACTTCGTTTTCCCCTACCACGGAAGTCCGAATCCGAATTTCGGGATTGAATACTTCAGCTCTCGACCTGCCTGAAGACAAGTAAGACTGATTTTGAATTTTACCATACTTTTCAGCATTTCTCCCCCCTTCTTCCAAAGCGTCGATCGCATTTGTCAACAAGTGCATGAACACTTGGTTTAAGTGTCCCGCATAGCAGTGAACTCGCGGCAAATCCCCGTACTCTTTAACTAGAGAAATCCCCGGCCGGCCCCCTTTAGCTTGCAGGCGATTTTGCAAGATCAGCAAAGTGCTGTCCAAACCTTCGTGGATATCAGCAGGCTTCATTTGAGCTTCGTCGGTACGCGAGAACAAGCGGAGCGATCGCACCACATCGCGAATCCTTTCAGAACCGACTTTCATTGAATTTAGCAGTTTTGGCAAGTCTTTTTTGATGAAGTCTAAGTCTAATTCTTCCATCAAATCTTGAATTTCCGGCACGGGATGCGGATAATACTTTTGGTAAAAGTCTATCGTTCGCAGCAGTTCTTGAATGTAGCCAGTAGCATGGCTGACATTGCCGGAAATAAAACTAACTGGATTGTTTATTTCGTGCGCTATTCCTGCTACCAACTGCCCCAGAGATGACATCTTTTCTGTTTGAATCAGTTGAGTTTGAGTTTGCTGCAAAATTAACAGCGTCTGCTCTAATTTAGCCGCTTGTTGTCGCAGGCGTTCTTCGGATTCTTGCAAAGCTAAAAGAGACTGTTTGCTTTCTGTAATATCCAATCCCACAAATACCGCCGCCGTATTGTTATGATATTTTTGAGCGACAATTAGATAAGTTTTATTTTCTCCTCTGATGCTCGCTGTTACTTCTTGAGATGTCTTTTTTTTATGGCTGCCAAAGAAATCGTATACTAAATCGTTAAATTTGGGACTGGTATCTAAAAAACCCACTTTTTGACCGATAAATAGTTCGGACGGCATTTTGTAAGCGCTAGCTAAATGTCGGTTTACTCCCAAATAGCGCAAATCGGAACTTACCCAAGAAACTAATCCCGGCACCGCGTCCAAAACGGCTTGAAGTTGCTCTTTTGCCTCTACAAGCGCTGATTCTGCTGCGAGGCGAGCGGAAATGTCGCGGGCGATCGCGCAGCGGTATTCGCAGCCGCCGTATTCTAAATAATTGACTTTAACTTCGACGGAAAAACGGGCGCCGTCTTTGGTTTTGTAACTGGTTTCAAAAGTGAGGTTGGTTTGCTGCTTGAGTTGATCCCAGTGTTCTCGCCAATCCGATGCTGGCAACTGCGAATCGATGTCGCTAACCCTCATGTTTAGCAGTTCCGATTCCGAGTAGCCAAAAAGATGGCAAGCGGCTTTGTTCGCGTAGCAAATTTGACCGTCTGAGGTACTAAAAAAGATTGTATCAGCAGCATTTTCGAGGGCAATTTGAGTTAGTTGTGGTATTGTTTCTAACTGCTTGCATTTGACCTCGGACTGAAATTTATTAGAGCAATTGGTTTGAGCGGGAGCCTCACCTATCTTAGAAGCAAACAAAATCAAACCGCCGATCGCACCTTCGTTATTTTTCCAAGGCTGAAATACCCATCTTACCGACTCGCTGACAGAGCCACTTGCGGTTTTTCCTGATACAGATGTGATCGATCGCCCTGCCACAAACTCGCTATATTCCAAAACTCCCGTCAAACAAGCCTGGGCATTTTGCTCCCAATATTCCGGGAGATTCGGGAACAGTTCCCAATGAGAGCGGCCGATCGCCTCGCCGTCGCCCCACCCGCAATCTGTTTCCCAGCGACGGGAAACCGACAGATAGCGCATTTCACAATCTACCATTGCCACGGCTTCGGCGGAGCGCTCCACAAACCGCCGAAATCGCTCTTTACTCTCCGACACTGCTGCCTCTGCGGGTTGTTGGGCGATAGGGACATTCCCGTCAACGTACCTTCCCAGTCCCTGACTTTTTTGCTGAACTGGCTTAGTTTGCACGGTTTGGGATTTCCTCCATAGCTGTCAAGTTTGAAAAACTCTGTTTGAGACCAAAAATGCTGTTTTCCCCTGATTTGCTCTCTCGGACAATACCCTTAGAGGGTATCACCCATCATTGATATCATTTTTGATGGGGATATGTCTATAGGCATTGCTATCAACTTAAGGCTAAAGCTAGTGCCCTGCTGGTGTTTGACCATTAGGCATAGATCACGTCGGCGCCCCCGGAATAGTCGGAGGGGACTGGAGATATCTCTTGCCTGCCCCGACTATTCCGGGGCGCAACATGGCAGCGACACTAGGCAAAAAACGAGAGAGACAAAGGGTTTTAGACGATTGGTGACACCAATGGGTCTATAGGTACTCAAGAAATTTTCCCCCACACTTTGAGAGTCAGAAGATTTCCTAGTGATTGTTGGGTATTTTAGACAAGTTCCCAAAAGAATGCAACTGTAGGCCCGTGAGCCAAACCATGAGCTTCCTCAGTCATTCCCAATTCTTTAAATGCAAATCCCACATCGAACATGGTATGAGATCGTGTAGCCAGTGCGATCGCCAGATAGCTTGAGAATGCAAGAGAGCGCTCAAACAAATTTGTGCGTAAATTCACTGGTAAAATCCACTCTCCCTTTCCGTAACATTGCAGGATCTAATCTTTCAGTGGTGTTGCAAGTCATCAAAACTACGAGTTTTTGCTGAAATTGAATGCCGTGTTCGTCGATGACGCTTTGATACAAAGTTCCATCCAGCAAACTCAAAATATGTTCAGTTTTGTTAGTGCGTTGGGCCTCGGCAGTCGATCGATCTTGAGCCAAATTATCAGCCTCGTTGATAATAATACAAATCCGCTCTAAATAACTCGGCGGCACAAAATTTTCCACAGCATCGTGGTCTAAGATAAAAATCACATAACCCAGCGGCACTAAAATTTCCTTTGCTACCGCTTGCGTCCAAGCAGTTTTGCCCGTGCCCGGTTCGCCACTAACCAAAACAGCCAACTGATTTTGATCCAAAATTGCCTGCTGAACTGTATCGGTAAAACTTTGAACCTCTGCAGAAAACGTGCGAATTGGGAACTGGCTGTGAACCTGTCCGACGCGGCTTTTGTACCCGCCCAGAATCACCGCTAAATTGTAAGTTGCCTTGCTAACGAGAGGCGCAATATCTTGGCAAATTAGAGTGTAGCAGCGTCTTCCCCTGTCGTAGCTGTCAATTTGTAGCCAGCAGCCGAATCGAGCCCAAGAAGCATAAACAGTACCCAAAACTTCCAAGCGTTCCCAGCTAACAAACCGCTCTGGGGGATAAGAAAAATGTCGCTCCATAAAAGACTGGGTAATTGCATCCGGTTTCCCTAGCAAATCCAGAACTTTGAAAACAGTAATCTCTTGGAGTTTGTTGAGAACGTAGTCGATGGGAATGCTAGCGCGGCTGACCAATTGCACCACAGGCGTTTCGGTAACTAAAACGTCTTTGTAGCGGTAATCCGGGTAAACTGGCTGCGGAGTAATGTAATCCCAAAAATCATCTATTTCGTAGCGAGTATTTTCCGAAAATACATTTAACATATTTGCCCACCAAGTATATTGGTGTCGTCCCATTGCGTCGGCAAGGTCGCTAGCTACCCCTAAAGTTTTTTGAGCTAGTTCTAAGGGATCGCTAGACGCTAAATGTACCAGGTGTTCCCAATCCAGTTGACGGTAAAAAGGTCGCCAACCAGAGCCTAGCAGACCTCTATTTGGAGAATTGTTTTGATTAAAATTGTTTTCGCGATCGCCCATATCTTCCGCACTCATTTGGCCAAACTCCTACTTCTCTTATTTTACATTTTTTGTGGTACAGATTCTACAAAAAAAGTGAAAATTATCAACTTATTTTGAGATAAGCGGGCGGCACAAAATCTACTAGCCAAACTTTGTTTGCCGAGCAGTAAAATGTATGACCGTCGCGTTGCATTGCTGCGGCATCTACAGTAAAGACTGCCGGGATGCCATGTCTTGCACCTACTTGGCGCGCCGTCTGGATATTCACGGACAAATGAACATGATGCCGCGACATTTTCCTAATTCCTTGACTGAAAATAGACTCGACGGCTGTGCTACCTGTTCCGTGATATAAAATATCCGGGGGAACACTGGGTTCTAACCGCAAGTCAACCTCTACGCTGTGTCCTTGATTAGCACGAATTAGAGTGCCTGTGGAGTCAAATGAAAAGCGCTGCTTGTCGTTTTCCGCGACTACTTTTTTGAGTTCTGCAAGCTGAACAGGAAATTTATTTTTTTGGCAGGCATCGAGGAGTTCGCTAACAGGAAGCCAGCCACCTGGATCGAGTTCAACGCCGATGCGCCCTGGCGCGTGGCGCAGATGTCTGCTCAGGTATTTGCTAATTTTGACTAAGCGAGAATCGCTCATGATTTTACTTTATTTATTGAGCTTTTAAATCACATTTTGCCAAATGTCACTAGCGGGTTATATTGTGGGCTGGGGGCGGGTTTATTGAATCTGTTGGCACTGCCAGAGAGCGCTTGACTGAACCCGCCTCTACAGGTTTGTTGAAACTTATTCATATTGCAAAAAATGAATGGTTTTACGCGCGAATTATAGTGGTAAAGTGGCCCTTAAGAACCTAAAAAATTAGGTGCTGCGTCCGGGAATGAAAAACTTTTCAGTGTGCGACTTTTCACGAGCTTTTGATAATTATCAAAAAACTCTGCATTCTGTCGAATGCCTTCTACCTTGGGATAACTCCGCCAAAAACAGCAAAATTTAGATAGCGCCAGTGACATCCTACGTCGGCAAAACCAGCTTCTGCAAGCCACTTTGTCTGCTCTTCAACAGAGGAGGGAATATCTTCTTCTCGATATTTTTGAAACCATGCTGCATCGTCTTCTCCGTTAGCTTTCATGTACTGCCGCCACAACTGTTCGTATTGCTCAGTCAGCCGGGGAGTAGCACCTGTCACAATATCTCGAATTAGCAAGATTCCCCCTGGATTCATGGAGTGAAAAAGTTTGTGAAATAGCTGTTGTTTACCTGCGCTGTCGAGGTGGTGGATTGCCAAGCCTGAAACTACCAAATCGTAACCGCTGCCGAAATCATCTTCGGCAAAGTTTCCTTGCTGCAAGGTCAGCCGTTCTCGGAAAGCAGACAAGTTGGTTTGGCAAGTTTTCAGCATATTTTGGGCCATATCAAAGGCTAGGACTTTTGCTTGAGGAAATGCTTGCAGAATCATAGCCGACAGTATGCCAGTTCCCGCACCTAAATCCAGAACTTTTATGTTACCATTAGTTTCAGAAGGGATTAACTGCAATATTACATCGTGTTGCTCGCCATAGCGCGGAATGATGCGGGGAATTAAGCCGTCATAATCAAAGGCTCTTTGTTCAAATTGCTCGCGTACAGCGTCTAAATTCACAGACGATTTTCCTCAAATTGTTAATAGTTGAGTGCGTCAAGGCAGTTAGCCGGTTCTCTTCTCTGAAGCCATATTACATTTTATAATACAAAAAATATACAGACCTGTCAAGATGTTGAAGAAAATAATTTAAAAGAAGTTACGGACGATCGCCAGATAGGGACTTTGTGCGCCCAAACCCGCCCCTGATTTGGGAACTGTCTAGTCATGCACATATATCTCATTTAGTGCAGATGAGGCAGAATGCCACAGACGCGAAAGCCTGCCGAAGACGAGACTTTGTGCCAGATACTAGGAGTAATTGTGAGCAAAAAGTTGACGGTTATGATACCCGTTTCAAACAAGAATGCAACTGTCGGTGTGTGATCCACACCATAAAATTCTCAGTGATTCCCCTTAGTAAAATATAAAAGATACCAGATAAAAAGGAATGAGCCACCAGCCGACGATCGGCTAGACATGAAAAAATCAGTCCTCAGATTGACAAACTTTAGCCAACTATAAACAAAAATTAAGGTGACTCCCGAGTGGATGTGGTGCCTGCCAATTTTTCAGGAAGATGAAGAGATACAAAATATTACACCCGCCGGTGCGGGAAAGAAAATTGTGATAATGAATCAGGATGCGAGTAGATTAGGTGTCAGCCGTCAGGGGAAAATAGAAGCAATGGAAATCCAACAACGGAGTAAGGATAAGCCCGATCGCCAGCAACAAAACGCGTCTGATCGGCTCGATCAATTTTCTACGACAAAAGAACTAGATTGGTCGCTACAAGAATGTTTAGATTTTAAAAGAGCGATCGACCGCTCGACACTGGCGCTGAGGACTGACGCGCGAGGAATTATCAACTATGCCAGCGAACGAGTTTGCTCCATCTCCAACTATTCCCAGGCCGAACTAATCGGCTCCCACTTCGGCATCCTCCATTCGGAATATAAATCTTCGGAAATAATTAAAAATCTGCTATTAACTGTTACCAAAGGTGAAGTTTGGCAAGGAGACATTCAGAATAAAGCCAAGAATGGAAGTGATTATTGGGTGTACGCAGCAGTAGTTCCACTGTTGGACTGTAAGGGAAAACCCTGTCAGTATTTGGCGATCGGATTCGACATCACCGATCGCAAAGCCGTTGAAGCAGCCCAAGCCGAAGCCAACCGGGCAAAAGACGAATTTCTGGCGATCGCCTCCCACGAACTGCGATCGCCCTTGAGTGCGATTTTGGGATGGGCACAGCTAGCTCGATCGCGCAATTTAAACGAAGCCACCACCAGCCACGCTTTGGAAATCATCGAGCGCAACGCCAAATTACAAAACCGACAAATAGATAATCTCCTCGACCTCTCGCGGTTGCTGCGAGGGAAAATGTGCCTGAACCTCGGCCAAGTTCACCTCCCGTCTATCATAGAATCTGCGATTGACACCCTCCGTCCCGCCGCCAATGCCAAAAACCTCCGCGTAGAAAAACATTTCGACCCCGCCATCAGCCATGTTTTGGCAGATGCAGAACGCTTGCAGCAAGTAGTCTGGAACCTCCTTGCAAACGCCATAAAATTCACCCCAGAAGCGACACCATACCCAATTCAAGTGCGAATCGAGCCTACTCCGTCGGGCGTCTTGATTCAGGTCAGCGACAGCGGTTGCGGCATCGATCCGAAATTTCTGCCGCACATCTTTGACTACTTCCGCCCCGCAGACAACTTCCAGACCAAGGAACAAAATCGGCTGGGGCTGGGGCTCTCAATTGTCCAGCAGTTGGTGGAACTGCACGGGGGAAGTGTTTGGGCTTCGAGTCCCGGTATCGGTCAGGGGGCGACCTTTGGGGTGCTGCTACCGATTGCCAACAAAAATGCACCCGACGATCGCACTGCTGCGATTGCCCAAAGGGAAAGCAGACCCGGATCGGTTTCCAAACCCCTAGCGGGAAAGCAAGTCCTGGTGGTGGAAAGTAGCGCCGAGATCCGGCAATTTCTCAAAACTGGCCTCGAAGCATTTGGAGCCAAGGTAACAGCGGTGGGTAGCGCCGCCGAAGCGATGGCGGAGTTGCAACAGTCCCGCCCCGACGTGTTGGTCAGCGATATGACGGTATCGGGAGCCGACGGCGGCGATTTAATCCGCCGCATCAGAGCAATGGAAATGTCCGAGCACAGGGAACTGCTGCCGGCCGTGGCGCTGACGGGAGGCACTGAGGAAGAAGATTCGGCCGAAGCGCTGGAGGCGGGGTTTCAGAGGCATTTGTCGAAGCCGGTGGAAGCGAATCAGTTGGTGAGGGCGATCGCCCAATTGGCTGGACTGACTGGATTCGGCTCCGGAGAGTGGGGTTCGGGAAATATCCGGGCGGCCACACCCCAGGCCACGCTGCCGGAACCTAACAGTTTTGACGACAAAAATTATCTGGAACAATTAACAAGTGACAGTAGAGAATTACCGTTGTTGCTGGTAGTAGAAGACAACAATTTTCTGCTGGCTTACCTCCAAACTTTATTAACTCCGTACTATCGAGTCGCTGTGGCGATGGACGGCGTTGAAGGTTTAGAAAAAGCCAAAAGTTTGCAGCCAAATTTGATTGTGAGTGACCAAATCATGCCAAGACAAAACGGACTGGATTTGCTCAAGGAGATTCGGAACACGCCAGAATTAAAATCTACTCCGGTAATCTTTTTGACAGCGCGATCGGGGATGGACGCTCGGATCGAAAGTTTGGATGCGGGTGCTGACGATTATATTTCAAAACCTTTTGACGAGAGGGAATTGCTGGCGAGGGTGAGAAATTTGTTGCGATCGCACTCAGCCGAACAGCAGTTGGCGGAGCTCAACCGTCAGTTGCAGCAGCAGAAACAGCAGTTAGAAACAGTGAATCGAGCCTTGCAGTATTTGGCAAATTACGACAGTTTGACTGAGGTAAGAAACCGCCACTCTTTTAATGAATACCTCAATACGGAATGGCGGCGTTTGGCTAGGGAAGAAGCACCGCTGTCTTTAATTATGTGCGACATTGATTATTTCAAACTTTACAACGACACTTATGGTCACCAAGCGGGGGATGAATGTTTGCGGCAAGTGGCGGGGGTGATCCAGCATTCGGTAAAGCGAGCGGCAGATTTAGTAGCGCGTTACGGTGGAGAAGAATTTGTAGTAGTTTTGCCGAATACGGATATTGAAGGTGCCACTTCCGTAGCTGAAATGATCGCACAACAGGTGCGGGGTTTGCACATAGCTCACGCTAAGTCTGCTGTCAGCGAATATGTGACGCTGAGTTTGGGTGTAGCTTGCTGCATTCCGGGGGTGAGGTCGCAGCCGGGGGAGCTAATTGCGATGGCCGATGAGTCGCTTTATCGGGCGAAAGAAGCAGGGCGCGATCGGGTTTCGGTTGCCACATTTCAAGGATAATATAATAGTTAAATCCACTTGTATGGTGCGTCAGAAATCTATCGTTTCGATTTAAACAAATTTTTTGTGTCAGACGCACCATACCAATGTGCTGGCAAACTTGGGTGAATTTAAATTGCTATAAATATAGTTAAAGGAGGTCGTGCCATGACAGCAACCTTAGACAAACCACAAGACCAGCGCCTAATTCACTCCGGGATTGATTGGCAACAATTCAAGCTAATCGAGCAGGGGTTTTCTGACTCCCCCGGCCTCCGACTTTTTTATTTCAAAGGTGAGGTAGGAATCTTGGCAGTTTCGCAAGAACATGAAGTCTTCAGCGGTGTCATCGCCCTGTTGCTGGGTACGTATTTTGTAGAAAAAGAAATCGCTTTTACTCCCACAGGAAGTTCTAGCCACAGGAAGTTCTACCCAGGAAAAAGAAGGAAAAGCCTCCGCATAAGCAGACCAATCTTACTTAATTGGCACAGCATCGGGAGGCATGGCAGACCTCTCGATCGAAGTTGTATTTACTAGCGGCAACGAAAGCAAGTTGCATCGTTACCAAGCCTTGGGATTCCCCGAAGTTTGGTTTTGGGAGGAGGGAGTATTTAGCCTGTATCATTTGCGATCGTACGGATATGAAAAAATTGACCAAAGCGAAATATTGCCTAATTTAGATATTAATTTATTGTCTCGCTGTCTGCTGATTGCTTCAAGGGTGGAAGCGGTTAAAGAATGGAGGCGAGGCATTTCGGGAGATTAGATGAAAAGTGTTTTGTGAGTGCGACATCGCCCGCAGTCCGAGTTACAAATTGCAATACTGGCGATCGCGATCGGGTGGTTAATAAGTGCGTGCGATCGCTGGCATAATCCCCAAAACGCCAGAGATATGTTATTTAAGGTAGATACCGACATCAGATTTTAGCAACTTTTCTAGGAGGTTATTGCCCTATGTCCTCTCAACAACCAGACCCTACGGCAACTTACATCCCCTTTGCCCGGCGCTTGCACTTGGGCAGCCTTTCAAAAGAAGCGAAGCATACAGTTATGGTGCTGTTAAAAACAGCACGAAAGTATGACTATTATAAAACTGAAGAGATACTGTCAAATTTGACAGATCTCAATCTGGAAAACAATCAAATATCAGACCTAACACCCCTACAATCTCTGACCAATTTGACAGATCTCAATCTGGAAAACAATCAAATATTAGACCTAACACCCCTGCAATCTCTGACCAATTTGACAGATCTGAATCTGTCCCACAATCAAATATCAGACTTAAGACTCCTGCAATCTCTGACCAATTTGAAGCGGCTGTCTCTGGAAAATAATCCAATATCAGACCTAACACCCCTGCAATCTCTGACGAATTTGACTTATCTGAATCTGTCCCACTATCAAATATCAGATTTAAGACTCCTGCAATCTTTGACCATTTTGACTAATCTGAATCTGTTCCACAATCAAATATCAGACCTAACACCCCTGAAATCTCTGACCATTTTGACTAATCTGAATCTGTCCCACAATCAAATATCAGACTTAAGACCCCTGAAATCTCTGACCTATTTGACCCATCTGAATCTGGAAAACAATCAAATATCAGACTTAAGACCCCTGAAAATTCTGACTAATTTGACCCATCTGAATCTGGAAAACAATCAAATATCAGACCTAACACCCCTGCAATCTCTGACCAATTTGACCGATCTGAATCTGCTGGAAAACAATCAAATATCAGACCTAACACCCCTGCAATGTCTGACCAATTTGAAAAAGCTGTCTCTGCCTAATAATCTTTTATCAGACCTAACACCCCTCCAATATCTGTGGAAAGCTATCGCCAATTCCACAGAGCGAGTCGATCGCGCCCGTGCCGCAGCCGCGATCGAATTTGCCTACACAGCTCTCGGCAAGACTTGCCCGAAAATTATTTTTTGTTCTAGTCCCCACTCCGCCCTAACACAGTTAAAACAATTGAATGATCCCACTAATAAAAATAAATTTTTTCAGTCTTTTTACAAACACCTAAAGCCCGCCTGCTTGCCATTTGAATATATCATATATTGCTGCGTGTATCTGTTCGTAGTAACAAGAGGTGAGCGACCGCTAAAAAGAGATTTTTTCCAGCTTATTTACGAACAGCTAGAATCGGCATATAGGCCGTTTAATTTAATAAGATATAGTAGTTCGTATTTGCCACAATTAATAGAATGGGAGCGGCAGCTCACACAAGAATTGCAACGTGATTTTTGGGACTATTGTAGAGACAACTCAACGTCGATCGTTAATCGGGCATACCTGTGGGATAAAATCTGTGTGGCTGACTTCTGTGTCTCTGTACTTAGAATTGTTCTCAACCCAGATGCACAAAAAGCTTTTGAATGCTTGAAGCAGCTTTTAGTTGAATGTGGCTGGATTTTTGCGTTTGACAAGGTTTGCTATGTGTGCGATCGCCCTTTAAAACTCTCCCTCGACAGCGAACATCGGCCACACGCAGAAGGAGAAAGCGCGATCGAATTTAGCGACGGCTACAAACTCTACTCCTACCACGGCGTCACCTTGCCCGAAAAATACGGACAAATTCACCCCAATCAGTGGGAATCTACCTGGATTTTAGAAGAAGAAAATGCCGAATTAAGGCGAGTGTTAATTCAGGGAATTGGTTAAGCCAGAATTTGCCAAGAATTGCAAGCCACAGAATTAGATTGCTGGCAAGAATACACCCTGCTAAGAATTGATGCTGATATTGATGGCTTCGATCCTGCTAATTTCGATCCTGATGATGTTCCTGAAAAAGAGGCAATCTACTTGTTAAAAATGACTTGCCCGAGTACAGGATTCATTCATCCTTTGCTGGTTCCGCCTGAGATGCAATCTGCAAGGGGAGCGATTCGCTGGGTGAATTAGGAGGTCGATTATGAGGATTTTTAGGTGCCAACTTGAAATTTAGGGCAAGTTAGAAACCTAGTTGATAAGAGTCGGCAGTTGACACCTATCCTACACAAACTTTCGTCCAAGTGCGCGGACTGAAGACTAACCTTTATATTCTTGCATCTGCTGGCAAATGGCTGCCTCAATCTTAGTATCTAAATCCGAATCTCCACTTTTTTTATGATTGAATTATACCGCTTTTTACGCCTGTCTAAGTAGGCTTGTAGTGCAGCTCTATTCCCGCGATTTTTAAGAAAATAACGCTTCACTTCTCCATCTGACATTGCAGTATAATCTACTTAGATCATTAAACTACCTCCCCATTTGGAGCAATTTCAATCTCAATTTCCTCGTCATATCCAGCCAACACGAACAGCTTTTTGCTTCTCTCGTCAACACAGACGAGGTTAATAGGTTGCAATGCCAAATATGTCAAGTAATAACTGATTCCATAAATTAACCACAATATTTGTAGTGGCCGGTTTCACCAACAATCTTTCATTCACATCGACAATATCTATAAACCCGCCCTCACCCAGGCGACTTTCACGATCCAAGATAACGCCTGTCAGTGCAGCAAAGAGTTATGGAATGTGGTTTGTGGATCTTGACTCCCGTGTATTACCAATGTAGTATTGAGTTACGGTAGAAAAGCTCGATCGATCGACACCAGTAAACAAAATTTAGAAAAAACCTATGCAACCCATCCGACAAGGCGACGTGATTCTCACCCCCGTACCGAAAATCGAAGGAGAAAAAAAACCTCACCTCACTCTCGCCGAAGGTGAAGTCACCGGACATTCTCACCAGATTATTGAGGGACAAGCTGAACTTTACGAAAAAGACGGCACTCTGTACTTGCGGGTGCTTTCACCGACAGCTTTATTGAGTCACGAAGAACACCATGCGATCGCAATTCCCGAAGGTAATTGGATGGTGCGAATTCAGCGGGAATATGAGCCCCAAGGTTGGAGGTATGTCACAGACTAAGGTTAAAAAACTGACGCCAGAACAAGCAGCTTTGATTCCAGTTTATCGGGAAAAGTGGAGAGCGAGATCGCTTTCCACTGGCCCGATAAATCGATCGCAAGCTGCGGAAACAGTTAAATCGGCTTACAGTGCGATCGGCCTCAAAGCACCGGAAATCATTTTTGTCGATCGCCCCTACGAAGCTGCTGATCTAATCGTCAGTCGATTTGACAATCCCAGGAGCCAACTGCGGAGCCAATTCGAGACAAAACTTCGTAGCCCGCTAGAAAAACAACTGCGGGGTTATTTGGGAAGCCAACTAGAAACCGAACTGCAAAACCAACTGCCAACTCAACTGGAACAACGACTTTATACTCAACTAAAAACGCAATTGTGGGAGCCGGAGGGAAATTATTTAGCTGGCGAAATATCAAGCCAATTGCCACCGCAACAGGTGATCGATGAGCGGAGTGGAGAAATCCGGCCAACATTAGGAAAACACCTCAGTAATTGCATTCAACCAGAATTGTGGGCTGCTTATGGGAGTTTGTTGGATTTCTGCATTTCCGTTCTAAATTTACCTCATTCCTACGCCAGAAATTGGATTGTTTTTCAATCGATTGTCCGGGATTGCGGCTGGATTTATCCCTATGACAAAGTTTGCATTGTCTGCTCCAAGCCGATCGCACTTTCCGCAGATAGCAACTACCGCTTGCACGCTGAAGGAACACCAGCGGTACAATTTGCCGACGGTGTTTCGATTTACGCCTATCACGGCGTGATTTTGCCCGAATGGTACGGTAGGCTACATCCGCACCAGTGGCAGTCTAAGTGGGTGTTGAAGGAACAGAATGCAGAAGTTCGGCGCGCGTTAATTCAGGGAATTACTTACGATCGCATTTGTCAAGAATTAGCGGTTAAAGAATTAGATAGTTGGCAGGAATACACTCTTTTAAGCATCGAGTTTGACGATGATTTTGATATTAGGGGTAATGCAAAGCCAGTTTATTTGTTAAAAATGACCTGTCCGAGCACGGGATTTATTCACGCTTTGCGCGTGCCGCCTGATGTGCGATCGGCTCAAGAAGCAATTCGCTGGGTAAATTGGGATATTGACCCAGAGGAGTTTTCCGTGCAAACTTAAAACTCCCCCAACCCTGTTTAACAACTACAGTTATGGAGGCACCAAGATCCAAGAAACCGGGTTTTTTACCCAATCTCCTAGTTCCATCGAATAATTTTCGTAAACAACCCGGTTTCTGGTCACCTGTGCGTAAGTCCTAGTCTGATATTCTCCTAATTTACAACAATTTTATGTCTGAACAACAACCAAAACCATCGATAACTTTCAGCAGCTTTGCCGACTGGTGCTTGCACAAAGACAGCCTTTGTGAAGCAGCAAGATATACAGTTGATGTGCTGTTAAAAAAAGCTGGCACTTCTGACATTTATGAAGCGAACCAGATACTGTCAAGTAGCAATGAGCTGGATCTGAGCCACAATCAAATATCAGAGATCACACCCCTGCAATCTCTGACTAATTTGACTTCTCTGAATCTGTACTGCGATCGAACAGACATCACACCTCTGCAATCTCTGACTAATTTGACTCATCTGACTCTGCACGACAATCAAATATCAGACATCACACCTCTGCAATCTCTGACTAATTTGACAGAGCTGACTGTGGGCTGCGATCGAATATCAGACCTGACGCCACTGCAATCTCTGACTAATTTGACAGAGCTGACTGTGGGCTGCGAACGAATATCAGACATCACACCTCTGCAATCTCTGACTAATTTGACAGAGCTGACTTTGTTATTCAACAATCAAATATCAGAGATTACACCCTTGCAATTTCTGACTAATTTGACAGAGCTGAATTTGTACTACAACAATCAAATATCAGACATCACAGCACTGCAATCTCTAACTAATTTGACTCATCTGACTCTGTTCGACAATCAAATATCAGACATCACAGCACTGCAATCTCTGACTAATTTGACTCATCTGACTCTGTTCGACACTCAAATATCAGACATCACAGCACTGCAATCTCTGACTAATTTGACTTCTCTGGATCTGAGGCACAATCAAATATCAGATATCACGCCCCTGCAATCTCTGACTAATTTGACTGTGCTATGGGTAAACTTTACACCAGAACAGAAGGCTCTCATTGAAGAGTGTCGTCATTCGTGGGAATCTCTCGCCAACTCTACCAAACCCATCGATGCTCTCAAAGCCACAGCCGCCGTTAAAGCTGCCTACGATCTCCTCGGTTTAGAAGCTCCAGAAATAACTTTTTGCAGTAGCCCTAACGAAGCGCTAGCACAAATACAAATGCTGCAAACGTCAAATAAAACTGAGTTTAACGAGCGACTTGACAAACAGGTAAAAGATGCGGTGTGCCCCTTTTCCTTAATAAATGAATTGTTGAGTGAAGTTTCGAGGTTCAATATTTTTACCAATAGATGGGGACAGCTAGAACAACAATTGTATAAAGAATTTTATGACTATTGGAAATACTCAAGCTCTAAAGTTACTACGCAAGACTTAGTTCAGGCTCTAACTCTTCTAGATTTCTATGTTTCTGGCTTGGGCATTGTTCTCAAACCAGAGGCACAGAAATTTTTTGAAGCAGTCAAGCAGCTTTTAGCAGAATGCGGCTGGATTTTTGCGTTTGAGAATGTCTGTTATGTGTGTTCGCGCCCTTGCCAGTTTCGCCTTGACAGCAAGTACCGCCTTCATGCAGATGCCGAAAGCGCACTGGAATTCCCCGATGGTTACAAACTCTATTCCTATCACGGCGTAACATTACCTGAAAAATACGGGAAAATTCACCCCGCCAACTGGCGATCGCAATGGTTTTTAGAAGAAGACAATGCTGAATTAAGACGAGTATTAATTCAGGGAATTGGGTATGCTAGAATTTGCGAAGAACTGGAAGCAACAGAGTTAGATTGCTGGCAAGAATACACGCTGCTCAGAATTAATACTGATATTGACGGCTTCGATTCTGATGATTTCGAGGGGGATCGAGATGCTCCGAAAAAAGAAGATATTTATTTATTAAAAATGACCTGTCCGAGCACGGGATTCATTCACGCTTTGCGAGTGCCGCCTGATGTGCGATCGGCTCTCGATGCAATTCACTGGGTAAATTGGGATATTGACCCAGAGGAGTTTTCCGTGCAAACCTGAGTAATACCAATTTAAAAAAGTCTGCTGGCTACCATCATCAGTCTTATACCAATTGTTAAAAGTCACAGAGTCCCGCCCCGGACTTAGGCTAAACCGTTTCCCTAGCCGATATCTGTACCTCAGTCAACTGAAAACCGCTATATTGACAACAGCCTTAATCCATGAAACACCGATAAACGTTCCTGCAGTGTGCCAGTTCCAAGGGTGGAATGCACCAACCACCGATCGCCCAAAAACTCTTAATAACATGAAGAAGAAGCCCACCCTCGATCGAAGGTGGGCTCAGTTCATGCCAGCTTACCGACAGCTAGGCAATCGGGTCTCTTCGCTGGTAGACGTAAAATATCGGAAAAAGATCCGAACGTCCGAAAAAACTTATCGCCCACCATTAAGCTTCAGTTTACCCAACCGGATCGGGAAAATTGCGCCCGCAGCGATGTGCCCCGGACATCGGGGAACACTGGGGCTTAAACTTTTCAATAGACTTCTGCAAAAAAGCTCGTCTTGGGGCGGCAGGATGCCTAACCCCTACTCCGCAAAAGAATTCAAATTTTTCGAGAAGTCTCCTAATTCTCCTCTTTAACTTTGATTTGCCAACCGATTAGGCATCGTGATCGTGTGCAAAACGACGGAACAGGAAATCTAGGGCGTAGTTCCGCAAATTGTAGTATTCCGGATCTTCCATCATTTGAACCCGATCGCGCGGACGCGGAAAAGGAATCTCCAAAACTTCGCCAATTGTCGCCGATGGGCCATTAGTCATCATCACCAGTCGATCGGCCAAAAACAGCGCTTCATCAATATCGTGAGTAATCATCAACACCGTACAGCGGTGATCGTTCCAGATTTTCAGCAACTCTTCTTGCAATTCCTCCTTAGTAATTGCGTCCAGAGCACCAAAAGGTTCGTCTAAAATCAGCACTTTTGGGCGAATTGCCAAAGCGCGGGCAATAGAAACCCGCTGCTTCATCCCCCCCGAAATTTGTGGCGGTCTTTTCTCAGCAGCTTCTGTCAATCCCACCATCGCCAAATGCTCTTTGACGATCGCATTTTTTTCCACCTTCGACTTCTCAGGAAATACAGCATTAACCGCCAGATAAACATTTTCAAACACCGTGCGCCAAGGTAGTAAAGCATAACCCTGAAACACCACCATGCGATCGGGGCCCGGCTTCGTAATCCGCTCTCCGTTAATCGACACGGTGCCCTGGCTCGGATGGCTAAAACCCGACACCATATTTAACAGTGTTGATTTGCCACAGCCCGAGTGTCCAATCAGAGTAATAAACTCTCCCTCAGCTACATTCAGATTGACGTTTTCTAAAGCCCTGTAACCGTTTGGGTATACTTTATAAACATTGTCCATCACCAAAAAAGGTTGGCGGCGGCCTTTTCCCGGCTGGATTTGAGTTTTGGTGTTCGTCTGGTTTTTAGTGGTGTTGAGCATGGGTTTAGGAAATTGTGATTGGGTGATTTGCGAGGAAAGAAGGAAGAGGCGAGAGGGAAGAAGGAAGAGGGAATTACTAACTAGCAATTAGCAGTTAACAATTAACAACTAACAACCAACAACTAACAACTAACAATTAGCAATTACCCTGTTTTTATCTAACTAAAAACCGCTCTAAGCAGCTCGGCGGCCGGAATCGAGTACAACTTCCGCCATCGTGAAATCGCGTTTAATCGCCAGATTGTTGAGATAGCCGATCGGATCGTCAGCATTAAACACCGAGCCGTCAAACAAGCTGAGAGAACCGCGAGTGTAAGTAATATCAGCCATCCCCAGCTCTCGCGCCGCCGTGCTGAACGCACCGACTCGCACCACCCGCTCCAGAATTTCCACCCAGTTGCGCGGGAACACAGTATCGCCCCAGCGCGCCATCTGCACCATGTGCCAGAGTTGTTCGGTGCGGCTTGGGCGATTCACCCCATCTCCAGAAAACAAGTGGTGGGCGTATTCCCGCATCGGAGTATCGAGGTTGCAAGCAACAGATCTCGGGTCGCCTAGTTGGATGTAACTCTTATCAGTAGCGACGTACTCCCTTCCCGCGACAATTTCCGAAACCTCGGCGGCGTGATTTGGATCGGCGCAGTAGTGACAAGCTTCGAGCAAAGCTTTGACTAGAGCAATGTGAGTGTTGGGATAAGCATTTGCCCAGTCTTCCCGAACTCCGAGAATTTTGCCGGGGTGTCCGGGCCACAGTTCCAAATCTGTAGCCACTGTAAAGCCGACTCCTTCCATCGATGCCCGCAAATTCCAAGGTTCGCCGACGCAGAAACCGTCAATAGTGCCGCCCTGCAAGTCAACGATCATTTGAGCTGGTGGGATATTTTTCAGCAACACATCGCGATCCGGGTCAATGCCACCGGAAGCCAGCCAGTAACGCAGCAACAGGTTGTGCATCGAAGAAGGGTGAACGATGCCCATACGGTGGGTTTGCGCGGGCGTTCTCTGGAGCATTTTTTTAAAGTCTGCCAGAGTGTAGATCCCTTGGTCGTAAAAGCGCCTCGCGAGGGTAATTCCGTTACCATTGCGGCTCATGGTGAGGGCTGTTACCGTCGGAATCGGCTGCTCTTGGTGGCCCCCCAAGCTCAACCACATCGCCATCCCAGAGGGCATTTGGGCTGCGTCTAAGTAACCTGCGGCGATGCCGTCTACGATGCCGCGCCAGCTTGTTTCCCGCACGAGGTGGACTTCATCGAGCCCGTGCTTGGCAAAAAAGCCTTTTTCTTTGGCGACAGCGAGGGGAGCACAGGCTGCCAGCGGAATAAAGCCGAGTTCGAGGTTGACTTTTTCTAGGCCGTGGCGGGCGATCGCGGGTACTTTCCGCGCCCGCAGTTTTTTGACCCGCTTCTGCTGATTGAGGAAGTAAATCATTTCGCTACGTAGAGCGTAGTAGCTAGGGTGTGAGACGACTTCCATCCGTTTGCGGGGGCGGGGGATGTCTACTTCGAGAATCCCGCCAATCTTCGATTCTGGGCCGTTGGTGAGCATGACAATGCGATCGCTCAGCAACACCGCCTCATCCACGTCGTGAGTCACCATCAGAGCGCTAATTTCGTACTCTTGGCAAATTTCCATCAACTTTTCTTGCAAGTTGCCGCGAGTCAAAGCATCCAAAGCGCCGAAGGGTTCGTCTAAGAGTAACAGTTTCGGGCGCAGGGCCAGAGCACGGGCGATCGCCACCCGCTGTTTTTGTCCGCCTGATAGCAGTGCGGGTTGCTTCTCGGCGTGGGGCGTCAAGCCCACCATATCGATGTGTTTTTGAATGATTTCGAGGCGTTCGGCTTTGGGTAAGCCGCTCATTACCGAGTCTACGGCTAGGGTAATATTTTCTCTGACCGTCCGCCAAGGTAGCAGCGAATAGTTTTGGAATACTACCATGCGATCGGGGCCTGGCTGGGTGATTCTTTGCCCTTCAATTGTCACCAATCCTTCTGTCGGCATATCCAAACCTGCGACCATATTGAGCAGCGTAGATTTGCCGCAGCCGGAGTGTCCGATTAAGGAGATAAATTCGCCTTTTTTAATTTCTAGATCGATGCCTTTGAGGGCGATGTATGTCCCCCCATCTGAGAGATTAAAGACTTTTTCTAGTTGTTCTACTGCAATCAAAACAGACATGATTTTCTTGCCTTTTTTGTAAGTTTGTTATTTGACTGTTGAGTGTTGACTGTTGACTGTTCGCTGTTGATATATAACAGCTAATAGTTAATATATGACTGGATACAGCAACCTGTTTCTTAAATCAACCAAAAAACTTTTTTTAATCCATTAACAAGAGTTTAAAAAAAAGGTTTCTCAGCCAGGGAGTTCGTAATTGCTGTAACCGTGAACCGTCAACCGTCAACCGTCAACCGTCAACCGTGAACAGTCAACATATCTAATTAGCTACTTTCCTTGAGAAGGAGCAATCTTTTGCTGCAACCAAGCCATCATGCGATCGAGCAACAAACCAACAGCCCCAATGTAGAACACCGCTAACAGAATTTCGCTGATGTAGTTTTGCTGGTAAGCATTCCAAATAAAGAAGCCGATACCCGTAATCCCAGACATCACGATTTCCGCAGCAATAATCGCCAGCCAAGCCAAACCGATCGCAATTCTCAATCCTGTGAAGATATAAGGAAGTGCCGACGGAAACAAGATGTTGATGTAATACTCCTGACGAGAAAGTTGCAGCACTTTCGCCACGTTGTTGTAATCGTCGGGAATTTGGCGAACACCTTCAGCCGTGTTGATTAAAATCGGCCAAACTGAAGTGATAAAAATCACGAACAAAGCAGCAGGTTCGTTTTGTTGCAGTGCAGCCAGGGCAATGGGCACCCAAGCCAAAGGGGCCACCATCCGCAAAAACTGAAAAAGCGGATCTAAAGCGCGGTTTAGAAAAGGATTTGTACCTACCAAAACACCCGTACCAATTCCCACAACGGCCGCGAGAGTGTAGCCTTTTGCCACCCGTTCCAAACTCGCCAAAGTCTGCCAAAATAATCCAATTCCGTAGGTTTTGGAGTTCATGAAAGGATACAGCAACAAAATCCGCGTCCGTTCGTCAGTCCAAATGCTGATCGGCCCCGGCAGTTTGATCAGTCCCGTACTTGACAAGAATTGCCAAACCAACAGAAAGCCCAAAACTCCTAAAATTGGCGGCAAGATCTTTGGGGAATTCTTCTTCCAAAACTCGCCAAAAGCTCCTTGTGCATTGCCGCCTCTCCGACTTGTACTTACAGCCATGCTGCTAATCTCCTATGTCTGGTGCTGTGTATTTTCGAGACTAAATTTTGAGACTAAATTATGGGAAGCTAAGACCCCATCACACTTTTTTAATTGCCAAACTCTTGAGATAAGCTTCTGGCTTTTCCGGGTTGAATTCTGTGCCGTCAAAGAACTTCTCAACGCCCCGAGACGTACTTTTTGGAATGTCAGCATCAGCAACTCCGGCTAATTTTGCTGCGGCTTTCCACAAATCTTCTCGGTTGACTTTATCGATGATTGTCTTAGAATCTGCCAAGGTGTTAGTTGGCAAGAAACCCCAGCGCACGCTTTCGGTTAAGAACCACAAATCGTGACTCTTGTAGGGATAAGAAACGTTGCCGAGGTCGTCTTTCCAGTACAGCGGACTCATCTTGAAATCGTCGATCGCTGGTTGGCCGTCACCCATCAGGTACTTGCCCTGGTAGGGAGGTGTCAAAACTGCCGGAGCTACGTCAAAGTAGTTTCTGCCAGAAGTAATGGCTACTAATTCTGGGCGATTTTCTGGTTTGTCGCACCACTGCTGCGCTTCGATCAGTCCTGCTAGCAGGGCTTCTGTGGCCTTGGGGTGTTTGTCTACCCAGTCGCCACGAATTGCTAGATACTCTTCGGGGTGATCTTTCCAGATTTGGCCAGTCAGGGCGGACATGAAGCCGATGTTCTCTGTGACGATCCGCAGGGGCCAGGGGTCGCCGGTACTGAAACCGTCCATGCTGCCGGTTTTCATGTTGGCTACGGTTTGCGCTGACGGTACTGTTAGCAACTCGGCTTCTGTGTCGGGATCGATGCCGTTAGCTGCTAGCCAGTAGCGAATCCAAAAGTCTTGGTTGGCTTTGGGGAAGGTATAGGCTGCTTTGAAGGGCGTGCCTGCTTTTTTGAGGCCTTTCATGTAGTCTTGGGCAGCTTGGTCTAGTTTGAGCCCGATGCCTTTGCCTTGGTGTTTGCTCGCGATCGCAATTCCATTTCCCTGAGTGTTCAACTGGGCTAGAACATACATGGGGATTTGGACGCTGTTTTTGGTAATCAACCCTTTACTAATTTGATAAGGCATGGGCATTTGCCACTGGCCACCGTCAATGCCGCCGCCTGCCGATCCAATTTCTAGGTTATCTCTGGCAGAACCCCAGTTGGCTTGCTTAGCAACTGTTACCTCAGTCATGCCGTATTTGGCAAAAAAGCCTTTTTCTTGGGCAATGATTAAAGGTGCTGCTTCGACGATCGGGATGTATCCCAATGTGATTTTAGTGCTTTCAATTCCTTCGACTCTTTTCTCGTTTGCAACAGCCATTACTGAGGTAGCTGCGGGTATCGCGCCGTCAGCACCGGCAGTGGCACCGGGTTCTGGAGGATTTCCCAAACAGCCTTTGAGCAGTATTGAACTGACGGCAGATGCACCTGCTGTAACGATAAATTTACGCCGAGAAAATTGCTCTGAAAATTTTGTCATAGTCTAGCCTCGCTGCAATTCATAATCTTCTGTAACGACATCACTGAAGTTTATCAATGCGCTTTTTTTCTGTTCGTTAATGGAATTTAGCGAACTGTTTTGAGCGCTGGTTCGCAGGAGGGAGCAAAAGATTTATCGCTAGCATAAGTCTTTAAACTATCCCTGCTGATTTTACACTTTTGATTAACTCAATATCTCGACGATCGGCCGAGCGGTGCGATCTCCCAAAAAGCGAGCAGCACATTTTCTTGGCTTGATAATTAACTCTACCGTACTATTGCAGAAATTCTAAAACAATTATTAAATTTGATTGATAAGTAAATCTTTTAGGATCACGCTATCGATAACGAACCCTTGGAAAGGGCGATCGGGTTTGCTTATCAAAACTTGTTCATACCAAGACTTGCTGAGTAAAGGTTGTAGCGAATGGCGATCGGGGGTCATTCAAACCTATTGTCAATAAGCAGCAAATACCGCCACCAGTGTACATTTACTTTGTTAATATATGTTTACTTTTTTTACGTTAATTGTAGTAAATTATACAGAAATAATTCCTCTTATACGATTTTGCTGTTTTCAAAGGGTTGACTCGTTTTCATTGGTGTCCTAAAATTGGCGCTTAATCCTAAGTGATTTACCGGATACAGCAGATTCCATATTTATGAAGTACACCCGCCTCTAGTTAGCTCCTCCTAGGAAGACCGCAGTGCCGTGTCCCTACACTTCACAAACCTGGAATACGCTGTATGATATGGCGTGGGCTTTCAGGTTCGATTTCCGTAAAACAGAGAAACCGGGTTTCTTGAAGAAACCCGGTTTCTAAACACCCGAAATTACTAAGGGATCGCAGTACCTACAAGTTCGATTAGTTGGGCGGGTCAAAGCGGTTGACGGAGAGAGCAACACCGATCATGGGCAGAGCGACACCGAAGCAAATCAACCACTGATCCAGGTTCATCGGAGCCGTCTCAAATATGCGATTGACAAACGGAGAATTCGCAAAGATAATCTGCAAAATTATCGCCAGGACAATTCCCACACCGAGGGCAGGAGCGCCGCTAACTTCTTCCTTAGAACCGCTAAATTTAGCAATCAAAGAAGGCAACAACTGGCTGAGACTCAACAGGTAAAAAATTCTTCCCATTACCAAAGCTTGAATCGCCATTGTCCGGGCCAGTTCCAAGGTTCCCCAAGGAGCTTGGCGTACCCATTCAAACATCCCGAAAATCAGAGTCCAGTTGTAAAGAGAAATAGCGATGATCCGCTTGATCCGATTTCCGGTGAGGAAAGGTTCGTTTACTGGTCGGGGCTGCTGTTTCATGACTCCCGCTGACTTGGGCTCGAAAGCCAGGGGCACAGTCATGGTGATCGAGTTGAGCATATTCAGCCAGAGAATTTGTAGCGACAAAATCGGCAATTCTCGACCGAGGAGGGTGCTGAGCAAAATTGTCATTGACTCCCCGCCGTTGACTGGGAGAATGAAGCTGATTGCTTTGAGCAGGTTTTTGTAAACCGATCGCCCTTCTTCGACAGCAGATTCGATCGACGCAAAGTTATCATCAGTCAAAATCATGTCGGCGGCTTCCTTAGAAACCTCAGTACCGCTGCCCATCGCAATACCGATATCCGCTTGTTTCAGCGCCGGCGCGTCGTTAACGCCGTCTCCCGTCATCGCCACGATTTCGCCTTGAAGTTGCAAAGCTTCTACGAGGCGGAGTTTTTGTTCTGGGGCGACGCGGGCAAAAACTGAGCCTGCTTCTACAGCTTCGCCGAGTTCCTGCTTGCTCATTGCGGCGAGTTGAGCACCGGTGTAGGCTACAAGTTCTCTGTGGTGTTTAGTTTTGCGGAATCCCATGCGGCGGGCGATCGCCTTGGCTGTAGCGATGTGGTCGCCGGTAATCATTTTGACTTGGATGCCGGCGGTTTGACAAGCTTGGACGGCTGCGATCGCTTCTGCCCGCGGCGGGTCAATCATGCCTTGCAGCCCCAAGAAAACCAGGCCTGACTCCAAATCCGAGTGATCGACGGAATTTTGGCTTTCGGGTACTGGCTTTTTCGCTAAAGCCAAGACGCGCAAGCCTTGCTTTGCCATTTCATCGACAGAAAGGTGAATTTGTTCGCGATCGACTTCTACCGGATTTCCTTGAGTATCGAGACTGGAACCGCAGCGGCCGAGAATTGATTCTACGGAACCTTTGACGTACAAAATTTTGCCACTGGGAGTTCGGTGCAGCGTCGCCATGTATTGAAACTGAGATTCAAAGGGAATTGAATCCAGTCGCTGCATTGACTTGGACAAAATTTGCTGGCTCAAATCAGCTTTTTTGCCCGCAGCAATTAACGCTCCTTCTGTCGGATCTCCGACGACTATCCAATTATCGTCTTTAAATTCCAGGTGAGAGTCGTTGCAAAGGAGTCCAGCTTGTAAACATTCTTGCAAAGTTGGAGCTTGGCTGACAGTAATTGGCAGTTGGTTGAGTTGAATTTCACCTTCGGGGCTGTATCCCGTACCCGTAACCGAGTAGGATTCGCCGCCAGAATAGATTTCTTGCACCGTCATTTGGTTTTCCGTCAAAGTTCCGGTTTTGTCGGAACAGATGACTGTAGCGCCGCCGAGGGTTTCCACTGCGGGCAATTTGCGGACGATCGCGTGGCGATTTGCCATCCGGGAAACGCCTACGGCTAGGGTGACGGTAATGACGGCGGGTAAGCCTTCGGGAATTGCACCGACAATCAGGGCGACTGCGGGTTCGACTGCTTCTTTAAAGGCTGAAACTCCCGCAGGGACTGGCCGCCCCAATCTGACTGCGAAGGTCAAGGTTGCCATCCCCAACACGAATAACAGCCAGTTTTGACTGAATTGGTTGAATTTGCGGGTTAAGGGGGTGGTGAGGTCGATGTGCCGATCTAATAGCTGGGAGATTTTGCCGGTTTCGGTTTTATTGGCGATCGCAATTACGATGCCGGTAGCTTGGCCAAAAGTGACAAAACTGCCGGCATAGGCCATGTTATCCCGTTCTGCTAGTGGCGTTTGTTGTGGCAGAACCAAGTCTCCAGATTGTCCTAATTCTTTTTCGACAGCAACTGATTCCCCGGTGAGTCCCGATTCGTCGATTTGCAAGTCGCGGACTTTCACTAAGCGCAAGTCTGCCGGTACTTTGTCGCCGGAAGTCAGGGTTACTAAGTCGCCGACAACGAGTTCTTTGGAGGGAATTCTTAATTTTTTGCCGCCCCGAATTACTGTGGCTTCGGTGGTGACAGCTTGGGCTAGGGCTTCAATTTTTTTCTCGGCTCCAGCTTCCTGGATGAAACTAATAGTAGCGTTGGTGGTTGTTACGCCCCAAATTACGCTAGCGTTGAGCCATTCTCCGATCACTGCTTTAATTAAACCTGCACTCAGCAAGATGATCAGGAGGGGTTGATTAAATTGCAGGATAAATTTTAACCAGGCGGGTTTCCCTGCTTTAACCGTTAGTTCGTTGGGCCCGAATTTCTGTTGGCGATGGTTGGCTTCTGTCGGTTCTAAACCGCTTTCCAGGTTGGTTTCTAAGATAGTTGCAACCTTGGATATTTCTAGGTAGTGCCAATATTGCTCTGCTACGTCTACATCGTTGGCGGATCTTGATGGCATGATTCTTCCTGAATATTTGGGGTGTCTGACGAGCTTCGATCGCTCCTTAATAGGCACGCTCAATACAACTCATCGCTCGTTGGAGCGTGAATATATTGAGCAGTCTAATTGTTTGTTGATTGCTTTAACAGGCTGTGAGTTATATCTATATTACAATGGATGTGACCGTTTGTGACCAGAGATTTTGGGGATTTTTTCCGGTGCTAAATCTTGTTTGGGGCTTGGTGGCTAAGGTGGGGGAAAGTCGATAAAATCCCTTGACATTTTGCCAATTTTAGGTGTGGTTAAAGAAAGAGGGAAGAAGGCAGGAGGCAAAAGAAAAATGCTCCCACTCCCCCTCTCCTTACAAGTGTAGGTTTTTTACAATGAAGAGGAACAACAGATATAGAGACTGGACGGGTCAGCCCATCATCTAGCT
>NZ_JAUBTF010000080.1:0-27166 GCF_036702355.1 Microcoleus sp. D3_18_C4 | reverse complement strand
TTTGCACTTTACCCTCGCTCTCGCGAGCGCATAACCCAGGCTACGTCAAGTGCCATCGATATATTCAGCAAGCCCTAGATATAAAATATAAAAGGACGATCGCCCTGGCGATCATCCTTTTATTTGCTGCACGTACTATCAGCTTTGGAGCGTGTCTGAATCCAAGATTATTTACGGTTGTTGAGCCATTTAGCCGCAACTATTCCCAAAATACCAGCAACAACTGGATTGCCTAAAAACTTCATCAAACTCGGCTGTTCGGCTAGCACTTCTTGGAAAATATCCGGGTGATTGTGATAGGTGAACGAGGCCAACTTGGTAACATCGTCAGCATTCATGCGGCTGGCGTGGTGGGTAGAAAGTCCTAGCTGCTTTTCCAATTGGCGATCGTTCAATCCTCTCTTGCCCAAATGCTTGAAGAATTCCCGTGCTACATCGTCGCGTTCATTTGGCTTAATTTGGGCGATCGCCTTTTGCAATTCCGGTTCCAACTGAGCCGGCGGGAGGGAGTCGTGATTCAGGGAACGCCCGAATAATTGTTTGCGCTGAGCAGGGGAAGTTCTCTGAGCAAAATCGTCAAAGTTTTCGTAATCTTCACCCGTTGTCTCCGGCATCATTTCTCGATCGCCCTGGGCTAAATCGTTCATGATTTGACGCTTGTAATTATCGCTGCTACTCATGGTAACTCTCTTCCAATCTACACAACATTTCAGTCTTAAATTGAGATGATTTAGCCTTTGAAAAACTGCGGAATATTAAACCGCCACGCGGCTATCATTTAAGCTTGCTAACTCGGTCAAGACTTGTATTCAATCTGATTTGATTGCTGGTCGTACTTAGCAGTCAAAATCAACTTTTTGTCAGGAGCGTAAACCAAAACACTTACATCCTGATTTGGGAAATTGCGGTGAAAACCTTGTGCTAAAGATTTCGCCAAATCTTTCACTTCAGTCGGGCGGACTTGCTGGGTAATTACAACTCCCAATTTGTTATTGTCGCGCACATAAGCATCCTGAACCAAGCCCTTAGCCGTCTTTGTTACCCATTGACCAAAATCTTGACCTGCGGCGGTATTGCCACGTTCTAGCTGCGCGTAATAACCCTGACTGCCACCAATTGCTACAGGTACATCAGTCGGTTTTTGGGCGGAAACGCTGGGCGCGCAGGCAGTAGTAACTGCCAGCATTAATACCAAAAGTACGCCCGCAATTATTTTGCGACTCTGCTGCAATAAACTCACCTTTTTTCCTCCGTTCCTAAAACATTTGGAATACTTGAAAGGGTCAGGTTGCTCGACCCTCTCAATGCCTATAGTATTAGGCTTAGTCTAGTTTCTTTTTGAGCTCATCTTTTACATCTTCGATCGCGTGACCAGCTTCAGCTTTTGCCTGCTTGGCTTTGCCTTCTGCTTTATCTTTCGGGTCGCCAGTAACATTACCTAGGGCTTCTTGAGCTTTGCCTGCGATGTTGTTGCCAGTTGCCTTTGCTCTATCTTCAGTGCTCATGGTTTTCTCCCTATCTGTATCTAATCAGACATTTTCTACTTAATAAACTCATCATAGGTAACTAGGAGCTGCGTTGCACTCTACCTCTAGGAAGAAAGAATGAATAACAAATGAAGATGGAAGATGGAAAAGTTATTTTTCTGTCTTGGACAGCCTGCCACTTTCATACTTATAGGTTTTTTTTCACCGTTTCTGGTGGCTGCAACGAAGTATTTGTGTAAAAAAGCTGGTGGATGGTCAACCCCGCTTCCCGGAGTTTTTTTTCATACCCAAAATAATTTAAAACTATAAATTTTTATTTAATTCTGCCTTCTGCCTTCTGCCTTCCCAAAGCGAGTGTGGGCAAGATTGCATCTTACCCACACCGAAAAAAATCCGTATTAGTTTTAATCTACCTTGTGATGACATTCTTCATCTATTTTGTGCTGAAGTTCTTCTTTCAACTGTTCGACAGCGCGCATAGTTTGAGCATCTTCTTTTTTTTGCTGACCGAGGGCTTTTTCTGTTTCCTCGCCGAGCAATATTTCCCTGGATTTTGGTAGGGTGACTTGATTTTCGGTGGCCGTGTGGGTCGCGTTTTCTTGACTATTCATTAGTTTTTCCCCTATTGTTTGCAAAATTTATTTTTAACCAGGGTACTTAGAAGTTAACCTTATACTTAAGATAACGGAAATCACGAAGACTTCCATCTACCTGAAGGGAGATAGGGGCTGGTGAATAATTTTGAGTTTTATAGTTAAGATAAATTACGGAAACTTCCCTTAGCCCCAAAAGAGATAGGGGAAGGGGAATAGTGGGTGAGATTGCTTGGTGGGTCGCAAGTCGCGGGCAGTGAATGAGTTGGGAAAAGGGGAGGAGGGGGGAGAATTATTCTGCGGCGCGAGCGATGGCATTAAGTGTCGAATGTTGTGGTATGAGGCTCTTTGGACATCGGTAAAAGATGAAGAGAGAAATGGGAGGCAGTTTAGTGCAGACTTAAGTCTATGCTGAGAGTTGGAAAGTTAAAATCTGTAGGGTGCAGCAATTCCCAAGTTTGGTGGCGATCGGGTTAAATAATCTGCTAAACAAGAGTTAGCCTCAAGGCTAACTTCCAGCAGGATCGAACTAAAATTTCTGTTATTAGTAAAAATTATCTAAAACCCTATGGGAGCAAGGAGCAGTAACCCCCTCGAAGCAGCCGGCCCGACTCGTGAGCCGATCAAAATAGGTGTGTTGCATTCGCTGACGGGCACGATGTCCATCAGCGAAATTTCTGTTAAAGATGCGACGCTGTTGGCGGTTGAGGAAATTAATGCGGCCGGAGGGGTGCTCGGACGCCCCTTGGAAGCGGTTATAGAAGATGGAGCCAGCGATTTGCAGACTTTTGCTCAAAAAGCTAAGCAATTGCTCTTAGAAGCGCAGGTGGCGGTGGTATTTGGCTGTTGGACTTCGGCGAGCCGCAAAGCTGTACTGCCTGCTTTCGAGCACGGCAACGGGTTGCTGTTCTATCCGGTGCAGTATGAAGGGCTAGAACAGTGTCCGAATATTTTCTACACTGGTGCTGCCCCGAACCAACAGATTGTGCCTGGGGTGAATTACTTGCTGGCACAGGGAAAGCGGAAAATTTTTTTGTTGGGTTCGGACTATCTCTTTCCCCGCACGGCAAATCGGATTGTGAAAGCTCAACTGGCGGCACTGGGGGGAGAGTTGGCGGGGGAAGTGTATCTGCCGCTGGGATCGAGGGAAGTGGGCGAGGCGATCGCACATATCTTAGCAGTGAAACCAGATGCTATTCTCAACACTCTCAACGGCGATAGCAATGTGGCTTTTTTCCAAAAGCTGCGGGAAGTTGGCTTGAAACCGGAGGATTTGCCGGTGATGTCGGTTAGCGTAGCAGAAGAGGAAGTGCGGGCGATCGGGCCGTCCAATATTGCTGGACATTGGGTGGTTTGGAACTATTTTCAAACGGTGGACACACCGGAAAATCGGAAATTTGTCAAGGCTTATAAAGCCCGATACGGGGAAAATCGAGTCACGGATGACCCGATCGCAGCAGCTTATTTGGGCGTTTACCTGTGGAAGCAAGCAGTAGAAAAAGCTGGTTCGACAGATGTGGTTAAAGTCAGGGCTGCTGCTAAAAATATTGAGTTTGCAGCGCCATCGGGCAAGGTAAAAATAGATGCCCAAACGCAGCATATCTGGAAAACAGTGCGGATTGGTAAGGTGCGGTCGGACGGTCAAATTGAGGAGATTTGGAATTCGGGCGCACCGGTTCCGCCAGATCCTTTTCTCAAAACCTATCCTTGGGCGGCGGCACTTGCTCCGAGGCCGATTTCTCTAGGAACTCGGGCGTCTTTGAGCGGGCTGTTTGTCATCTTGGTACTGATAACTTGGATGGCGGTGGGAGTCGGGTGGATGGGTTCTGTGGAGATGAAGAACTATTTGCTGACAATAAAAGCTGCCTCAACTCCGGCGGGGGTTTCTGAGGCAGCAATGGCGGTGCTGGTGCAGCAAACTCTGGCAGTGGCGAGCCGCACTCAGCACTGGCTGCTGGGGGCTTCAGTTTTGAGTTTGATCGCGGGGATAGTGGCTTTTGTGTCGGTGTCGGCAATTATTCGGAATCTCGGCTTGCTGCGGGAAACTGCGGAACTGATGGCCAGCGGTGATTTTACGGCTCGATCGCCTGTGGTTTCTAATGATGCGATCGGGGTGCTATCTTCTACTCTCAATACAATGGCTCAGCAAATTAGCAGTTTGCTCAACGGTTTGGAAGTGCGGCAGCGGCAGCTAGAGGAACGATCGGAGGAATTGGAAGTCGCTAAGAATGCTGCGGAAGCTGCCAACCGGGCGAAAAGCACTTTTTTGGCAAATATGACTCACGAGTTGCGGACGCCTTTGAATGCGATTATCGGCTACAGCGAGCTGCTGCAAGAAGAGGCTCTGGAACTCGGCGAAGAAGAGTTTGTGATGGATTTGGCAAGCATTAATATGGCAGGCAAGCAGTTGCTCAACATTATTAGTGACATCCTGGATATTTCTAAAATTGAAGCAGGAAAGATGACTCTTTTCTTGGAGACTTTTGAGGTGTGGGATTTGATCGAGCAGGTTGTCACTACTGTTCAACCGACGCTAGGGAAAAATGGCAATACTTTGATCGTCAATTGCGATCGCAATATTGGCACGATATACGCTGATTCGGGGAAGCTGGGACAAGCGCTGTTAAATTTGGCGAGCAATGCTGCTAAGTTTACAGATCAAGGCAAAATTACGATTAATGTTTGGAAAGAAGAAGGGGAGGTTTTGCCGATCGACAATTCCGCAGAACTCTGGGCAGATCCTTCTCGGTGTCAACAGCCTTTGATCGTGTTTCAAGTAACCGATACCGGCATCGGCATGACTGAGGATCAGGTGTCGAGGCTATTCGGAGCTTTCGCTCAAGCGGACGATTCTACTACGCGCAAATACGGCGGCACCGGTTTGGGGCTGACAATTAGCCGGAGATTTTGCCAGATGATGGGCGGAGACATTACCGTTGAGAGCGAGTTTGGCTGCGGTTCTAGTTTTACGATCCGGTTGCCGATTGCGGTTAAAAACCCGAAAGAAGCGCGGGAAGATCCAGAAATCCAAGAAATTCAGGCCGAGTCTTCCCAGGAGTTAGACACGAGTGCAGCGGCGACTGAAGCGAAGCAAAAAGAACTGCGATCACAACCGCTGGATTTGCCCGATGCTGCTACTGTGCTGGTGATTGACGACGATCCAGACGCGCGAGATTTGATGACCCGCTGCTTGTCGAAACAGGGATTTCGGGTGCGATCGTCGGCTAGCGGTCAAGGGGGGCTTCTGTTGGCTAAGGAGTTGCTGCCCGACGCGATTATTCTGGACGTGATGATGCCGAGTATGGACGGCTGGGCGGTGCTGTCGGCGTTGAAAGCAGATCAAGATTTGGTTGATATTCCAGTGATTATGATAACTTTTTTGGACGACCAAAATCAGGGGTTGGAATTGGGAGCGGCGGAGTATGTGAGGAAGCCTGTGGATTACAAGCGCTTTGCTGCTTTATTGAGCAAATATCAGGGTATCGAGAAGTAGTTATTAGTCATATCAATTCTGGTTGCACGACCAAGGTATTGTTGACTGTTAACTGTTGCCTGTTGACTAAAATTATGCTTTCGGAACAACTGACTGTTTAGACATTTAAACAATAACGATGCCACCGGAAGCGATATCAGTAGTCATTAGCCCTTGAACTCTGAAATGTGAAAGATGAACTCTTAAATGTTGTGAACTATTAACAGTTATATCATGGTCAATCGACCGGACATGATATTAAACCCAAATTTTTGATAAATCAGCAACGCCACTCTGGCATTGGTTGGGGCATTGTTCCAGTGAAGGTAGGTTACGAGGGTTGATCGCCTGCATCACTTGCCAGAGTTGCATCGGGTGCTGCCGATTCTAGGTCCGGTGGCAGATGATTGGTAATGAAGGAACTCCAATGAGCTATCCCACCCGAATCAAATTCCATCTGCAAAATTGACGCATTTGGTACTGGAAAGCCTCGCGAAAATCCCAAAAGCCGAGTCATCGCAACGGCATCAATTACCGTTGGGTTAGCCAAAATCTGCCACAGCATTGCTTTGATAAAAAATCCATGTGAAAAGACAACTACAAAACCGGATTGTTGTTGTAACTGGTTTAGGAAAGTTCGGACTCGTTCCATCAGTTGAACCAACGATTCGGCGTTGGTTCCATCGACATATTCAGGGTCGCAGCGGTCCCAGTAAGCTTTGCTCAGAGGTTTGCGAGCCTGGGTTGTGGTTGGTTGGTCGAACTGTAGGCCCAGATAGGTAAATTCCTGAACTTGCCAAACCTCAACGGGTGTATGTGGAAATTTTTCAATCAATGGTTGAGCAGTGAGTTGTGTTCTCAAATAAGGTGAAGTCACAATCAAGTCGGGAGTTTGTTTAACGGCGGTTGGAATACATCTTGATTGTCGATCGCCCAATTCACTTAAGGCATTTTCATGCGGTCCAATAGTTGCCAACCCTGCATTGGATTGACTTTGACCATGACGAATAATCCAAATGGACACAGTTTGATATTCCCTCTCATTTAATGGGTAAAAATCACTTGGCGTTGCTGAATCACGGTAGGAAAATAGATAAGTTGGAAATTCCGAAGATGTTCTGACGCGCTTGTTTCATTATTTTGCAGATTGAGTTGTTCATACCATAAATCCGCAACGCCGATTGTTAAAATTGGCAGGGTTAAATAAATAACTTGAGACGATTCAATTGGTTGATCCGGTTCCTCAATAACTTGTATAAAAAAGTTTAATTAGTCATTAGTTAACAGCGAAAAACTAATAACTAATGACCAATGACTAATTAATCTAAGAAGCCCATTAATGTTGAGCTATCGTCAATTTCGTTTGAGGCAATTGGCCGATTTCCTCCCATTGTCGAGTAAACTTCATCAATGTGAAGAGTGCTGATTGCTATAGGGCGGGCACCGGACATACTGAACATTTCACTGACTTGCATGGCGCTGGAGCCGATCGGGCGATTGCCGATTGTAGCAACCACTTCAAAGTCGCTGGATTCTACCGGGCGATTGCCTACAATGCCGTAGGTTTCGCTGAGGTGCAGGGTGCTAATGCCGATCGGGCGGTTCCCCGACATCGAGACGGTCTCGCTGATGGTAAAATCGTCTGGGCCGACAGGGCGGTTGTCATGCATGAGTTGCGGCCGATAAAGTTGGATTCCTGTTGCTTTGGCATCCGTGGGTGGTGTCGGTTGGCTTTTGGAACTGCCTTTACCGCGACGGGCGATCGCTTTGCCTTTGCTTGTACCTGTACTGCTCGTATCCATAATTCTTTTCCTCGCTTATTTTTGGACGTTGATTGCTGGGTGCGGACAACTGCTTTTCTTGGCTTTCTGCTTGCTATTTCGGCCGATGATTAAAATAATATTACAAAGTCTAACTATTTTTTTAACGAAATTGCAGAATCTCTGCATTTTTGTTAAGATTTATGGGTAATAGCTACATTTTCCTATGGTAACTGCGGCAGCATCTTTTCAATTGCAAGCGCCCTTCCAGCCCACAGGCGACCAACCGCTAGCGATTAAGCAACTCGTCAAAGGCATCGAAGCGGGCGATCGATTTCAAACCTTACTCGGTGCCACAGGTACGGGCAAAACCTTCTCCATTGCCTCGGTGATTGAAAAAGTCGGCAGACCCACCTTAGTCTTAGCACACAACAAAACCCTAGCAGCTCAACTGTGCAACGAACTGCGAAATTTTTTCCCGAACAATGCAGTCGAATACTTTGTCAGTTATTACGACTACTACCAACCTGAAGCATACATCGCAGTCACCGATACTTTCATTGAGAAGACGGCAGCAATTAACGACGAGATCGATATGTTGCGGCACTCAGCCACGCGATCGCTCTTTGAACGCCGCGACGTAATTGTAGTTGCTTCAATTAGCTGCATCTACGGTTTGGGAATGCCCGCAGAATACCTGAAAGCGGCTATTCCTTTGCGAGTAGGAATGGAAGTAAACCAGCGGCAAGTTTTGCGTGATTTAGTTAACGTCCAATACAGCCGCAACGATATAGATTTAGGCCGAGGCAAATTTCGCGTCAAAGGCGATGTTTTGGAAATTGGCCCCGCTTACGAAGATAGAATTATTCGCGTTGAATTCTTCGGTGACGAAATCGATGCCATCCGCTACGTTGACCCCGTAACTGGTAAAATTATCCAAAGTACAACCGCTTTAAATATTTATCCAGCGCGCCACTTTGTTACGGCAGAAGATAAATTAGAGGCAGCTTGCCAAGGGATAGAACTCGAATTAGAAGACCGACTGGTAGAATTTGAAAAACAGGGTAAACTATTAGAAGCTCAGCGGTTGGAACAGCGCACGCGCTACGATTTAGAAATGCTGCGCGAGGTAGGTTACTGCAACGGAGTCGAAAATTATTCGCGACATTTAGCAGGGAGAAATGCGGGGGAACCGCCAGAATGTTTGATAGATTATTTCCCCAAAGATTGGATGTTGGTGATAGATGAATCTCACGTCACAGTGCCGCAAATTAGGGGGATGTACAACGGCGACCAAGCGCGGAAAAGAGTATTGATTGAACATGGTTTTCGCTTGCCCAGCGCGGCAGATAACCGCCCTTTAAAAGCAGAGGAATTCTGGGCAAAAGAGAATCAGTGCATCTTTGTTTCTGCTACGCCTGGGGATTGGGAAATGGAAATCTCGGAAGGCAGAGTTGCAGAGCAAGTAATTCGCCCTACCGGAGTAATAGATCCGACTATTTTTGTGCGCCCGACGGAAGGACAAATTGATGATTTGTTGGGGGAAATCAAGGAGAGAGTAAGTCGGGATGAGCGAGTTTTGGTGACGACTTTAACGAAGCGGATGGCGGAAGATTTAACCGAATATTTGCAGGAAAGGGGAATTAGAGTGCGGTATTTGCACTCGGAAATTCAGTCGATTCAACGCATCGAAATTATCCAAGATTTGCAGGATGGTAAGTTTGATGTATTGATTGGTGTTAACTTGCTGCGGGAAGGTTTGGATTTGCCGGAAGTTTCGCTGGTGGTAATTTTGGATGCGGATAAAGAGGGGTTTTTGCGTTCGGGACGTTCGTTGATTCAAACGATTGGAAGGGCGGCGCGGCACGTTCAGGGACAGGCTATTTTGTACGCGGATAATTTGACGGATAGTATGGTTAAGGCGATCGACGAAACGGATCGACGCCGGGGGATTCAGGTAGCGTACAATAAGATGCACGGGATTACGCCACAGCCGATCGCGAAAAAGCGATCGAGTAATGCGATTTTGGCATTTTTGGATGTGTCGCGCAAGCTGAATTCTCAGCAGTTGGAGGAGGTTTACGAACAGGTGGACGAGTTATCTTTGGATGAGATTCCTCAGTTAATCGGGCGGTTGGAAGCGCAGATGAAGGCGGCGGCTAAGAAGTTGGAGTTTGAGGAGGCGGGTAAATTGCGCGATCGGATTAAGCATTTGCGGGATAAGCTATTGGGACATTAAGCTTGTTGTTAGGGAATTGAGGGGAGTTTTTAACCGCAGATGCACGCTGATAAACGCTGATGAAGGGAGAATTTAAAAGCCTAACATGGCTTTTAGTCCATTGGCGATCGGCTGATACTCTTCTGCGGTTAAATCTCCTCGGTAGCCCAAAACACGCTTTATGTCCACAGCACGTATTTGATCCAGCAACACAGTAGAGTCATAGCGTAGGTTTCCCATTCCCGCCTGAAGCTGCGGATATAGCGTTGAGTTTCGTGTCGCCCAATCTCCTTGTTGTGTCGTCAAGGGAACGACTATTACCAAGGAAAACCGCGTTATTCCTGTGACATTTGGCAAAGCTACAATTACCGCAGGTCGAGTGTTTTCCTGTTCGCGACCGGGGGGAATTTGAGCCGGGAAGTTAACTAGCACTACAGCCCTCACCTGCAAAAAATTAGGTAGCTGACTCACAAATTTTCTCTACCTTTTTATTGCCAATGTCGATCGGGTTTGTTTCTTGAATCCGCCATTTAGCATAGGCGATAACTTCTTTAAAGTCTGCTTCTTCAAGTTCTGGATAAGTTTGGCGTATTTCTGCTGTGGAATAGTGAGACGCCATCATTGAAATGATAGTTTCAACAGTTATGGGTAAGTGGCGAATGCAAGGTTTTCCCTCCATGAATTCTGAATCGCAGGTAATTCTAGTAAATGGCTGGATATGTTCTTTACTACTCGTTTCAATTTCATTGTCGAGAATTACCATTCCAACTCCCGGAATAAAACGCACAGGCTTTGTGCCTTCGAGGGGGTCTACATCTCCCCAATCATAGGGAGGAATTTCATTATCGACGAGGTAAAGTTGACGCCAAGGCGATTTTGCCAATGCTTCCTCGGAAATGTCAGGAAAAAATATTAGCACTTCTGCGATGCCAACTGGAAAACCATTGAGTTTGCTCAAGCCATCTATAATGGCGGCTAGGACGGATAAGTCTAGATGGCTGAGGTTTTCTGCTTTTTCGATCAGTTGGTATACGGTTTCAGGATTGAGTGTTTCGCCGACAGCTTCGACTAAGTTTTCGGGGGTGAAACCTCGACATTTCAAGTATTCGGCTAGTTGTAAGCGAATTGTACTCATGGGTTTAGTTGAGAAAGATTTTAGGGTGAAGTGCGATCGCCCTTTACCATTGTCCTATTTTTTGGATGGGAAGGGCGATCGTAGTTTCTATCAGATTCCTAGTCTTTCGGGTGAATATTCGCGTTCCAAGGAGTCGGCTTTTGATAAACCATTGTTATCCCAGGAATCTGACTCATACTCCCATCCACGGTTTTTATCTTTCCGATCCTCATCCTCAGAGTGTAAGCGTTCTAAGGTAGTCACTCTGTCTTTGAGTTTTTGCAGATCGCGCTGAATGTCCGATGATGTAAGCTCTTGACTGTTTGGGTGCGACCCATAAACCATACGGGCTATCTCCAAACCATGAGGATGAGCGAGCAGCTTTTCGAGTAGCGATCGCGCGTGATTTTGTGGTATCATTGTTTTACATAAATTAAATAACATCCAGAATCCTGAGAACGGCTTAATGCAGTTCAATGCTACCGTTCTAGAATTCGTGGTTTGAATAGAGCGTCCCTAACACCTCCAAGTAGTAAGGACGTTCTTTATTTATTATTAGCACATTAGCTGGCTAGTAGTCAATTAAAATTTTGGGATATTATCCCTTTTTTTTTTCTTTATCCTGTGTTATCCAGAAAGCAAAACGCGATAGATAAAAATGAAACCGGATAGGAAATGAGATACTAATTGAATCGGAGGTATTAATTAACTGAATTAAGAATTGAAACCGCAAAGCGGGTATTTAGCGTTAAATCCTGCATAGCCACAATTAACCTAAATCGCGATTAGGGATTGAAACAGCTTTATTCTCTGTCAAAAGCGCAACCGGTTTCGTTTTTGAGTGGCAATTAACCTAAATCTCTATTAGGGATTGAAACCGATGTAAGGATTCAGGTCATGTGAAAAGCAGTAAAACCTATACGGTGTAACCATTTGATTGAATAATCATCAAATATCCATTCTTATTAAGAAACCATGAAAGCTTTTATTTTCGTACCTATTGAGAATGAAGCTGTTGATTTAGCGAAGGCTTTAATTCTACAAGTCTTTCTGTGACTACGTTTCAGATACCTGAATCCTTACAAACCGATACATTTAGCAAGATGGGGGACGGAACTTTAAAAAATGCGATTAACCTAAATATTTATTAGGGATTGAAACTCGTCCGTCATTATATTAAAAAAGGTCGATCGCCCAAAACACCACCCAAACCAACTACTTGCTCAATACCGCAGCATCGGTACTGCTAGCAAAAGCCGGACTAATAAACTCCTCCTTCTCTTCCAGCGTGATGTAACCCTTATCTACAGCTAGCTGCATCACTTCCTCAAGAAAACCTCTGAGTGCATCTAATACTTGAGTGCGATCGAATTAAAAATGCTTTTCCTAGCCAGTGATAAGTTGGGCGAAGTGAAACCTAGGGTTCGTTACCTCAACCCAACCTACTAATATCAAATCCGGGTTAAATTTACCCTCTATCTCTTAGTCCGCGCAGGCGGACTTTGTGTGTATAGAAGCGGTTTCAACCGCCGAGACATCTTACGGTGTCGGATTCGGATACTTAGCGTGCACCGCATCGATTTCCGCTATAATCTCCCGATCCAAATTCACCTCCAAACTACCGATATTTTCCTCCAACTGTTCGAGACTTGTTGCACCGATAATTGTGCTAGTTACAAACCAGCGCGATCGCACATACGCCAAAGCCATCTGCGCCGGACTTATCCCATGTTTCCCCGCAATCTCAACATACGCTTTCACCGCATCATTCAGATTAGTTTTATCGTAACGCTGACCAAATCCAGCGAATAAAGCCAACCTAGAATTTTCGGGAATTCCATTCAAGTATTTACCCGTTAACAGCCCAAATCCCAAAGGACTATAAGCCATCAATCCCACATTCTTAAAACGGCAAGTTTCTGCTAAATTTAGGTGAAATGTCCGATTGCTCAAACTGAAAGCATTCTGAATCGAAACAACTTTCGGCAAACCGTGTTTTTCAGCCAAAGTACAGAACTCGCAAACTCCCCAAGGCGTCTCGTTACTCAAACCTAAATAGCGGATTTTCCCAGCTTTAATTAAATCAGCAAATACCTCTAACTGTTCCAAAATCGGTACAGTTTCGTGCTCTTGGGCGATGTCGTAATCCGGCGCGCCAAATAGCGGCACGTAGCGATCGGGCCAGTGGATCTGATAGAGGTCAATGTAGTCAGTTTGCAAGCGCTTCAGACTGTCATTCAGGGCTTTTTCGACATTTGGGCGATCGATCTGATTTTTCCCTTCCCTAATCCACTTTAAGCGAGTGCTTCTGCCCGCCACTTTAGTCGCTATAATGACTTTATCCCGCTGCTGTTTCGCCAACCATTCGCCGATATATTCCTCTGTTTTTCCCTGAGTTTCCGCCTTTCCAGGGACAGGATACATTTCGGCCGTATCGATAAAGTTGATGCCTCTATCGATCGCAAAATCGAGCTGTTGGGCCGCTTCCTCAACGCTGTTCTGCTGGCCGTAAGTCATCGTACCCAAACAGATTTCCGATACTGATAAGTCGCTGTCGCCCAGTTTTTTGTATTCCATGATTTTGATTACTGGAAAAATATCTGATTCTATATTACAGAAAAACCTTGATTTAATTGACCACTCCATAAAAGTGCGCGATGCTTTCTCCTCTCTTCCTCTTTTCCTCTGCGCTCTCTGCGCCCTCTGCGGTTAAAAAATTTAAAATATCTCCGACTTAAATGTTAATATAAATAATTCGTATTCCTCTGATGTATGAGTAGTCGCCTGCCAAAAATTCCCTTTGTCAACCTCTCCCTGCAACACCAACCAATCCAATCTCAAATAACAGAAACAATTGGAAAAATTATCGAGCAAGGAGACTTTATTTTAGGCCAAGCAGTCGCCGAATTTGAAACAGCATTTGCAGCAGCTTCTGGAGTAAAATACGGCGTAGGAGTGGCTTGTGGAACAGATGCGATCGCTCTGGGACTCCAAGCTTGTGGCATTAATCCGGGCGACGAAATTATCATACCCGCTAACACTTTTATTGCCACCGCGATCGCCGTCCTCCAAGCCAAAGCTATACCTATTCTCGTAGATTGCGACCCGGAAACCGCCCTGATTGACCTCACAGCAGCCGAAAGAGCAGTTACCTCGAAAACTAAAGCAATTATCCCCGTACACCTCTACGGTCAAATGGTATCGCCTCGGCAGCTTTTAGATTTTGCGACCCGCCACGATTTAATCATATTTGAAGATGCGGCCCAAGCACATCTAGCTTCCAGAGAAGGATACCGCGCGGGCTCCATTGGGAAAGCAGCAGCCTTCAGCTTTTATCCCAGCAAAAACCTCGGTGCTTTTGGCGACGGCGGGATGTTCATTACTAACGATGCAGAGCTCGCAGAAAAAATGCGAACTCTCCGCAATTACGGAGCACCCACCAAATATTTGCACACAGAAATCGGTACCAACAGCCGCCTCGACAATTTGCAAGCCGCCGTGCTCAATATTAAATTACCTTACTTAGAAAAATGGAATCGCGATCGCACCGCCGCCGCCCAACACTACAATACTCTACTAGAACCATTGAAACACAAAGGCATTGTACCCATTGCCAACCATAGCAGCAGCGGTCACATTTATCACCTGTATGTTATCAAAATTACTGAGGAAAGCTCGTTAGCGAAGCCCTCGAAGAGGATCGACCGCAACACCCTTCAGGAAAAACTCGCCCAACACGGCATTCAAACAGGCATACACTATCCCATACCTTGTCACCTGCAACCCGCCTACCAAAACTTAGGCAATCCGGGCGACTTCCCCCACGCAGAAACCCTGTGCCAACAAATTTTATCATTGCCAATGTATCCCGGATTGAGCAATACTCAGATCGAGCAAGTTGTTCGGGCGATCGTACTATCATTGAATTGCTAATTGTTCATAAAACTTATGCTGCAGGTGATTCAAGCAGTAGGGTGCGGTTCTCACAGCGTTTTTGTGGGGAATTAACAAATCTTTAACTGACAGTTCAAAAGCCCAAAGCGTTGCGAATCCAGCGCGGCAATCTTAAAACTTCTCAAACCATGCACATCCAGCGCAAAATTCGCATTGTTTTCAAGCGATACCTCCTGGCGGAAGGTATCACGGTGCTCCTAGTGCTGCTGTACGCCCCCCTGCTAGTACACTGGTACAACGGCTGGCTCAACAAAAACATCAGCATCGAACACGAATATTTCAGCCACGGACTAATTGGTTTGCCCTACGCAGCTTATATTGCTTGGATGAACCGAAAGTGCTGGCGCAGCTTGCCCAACTCACCGCATCCTTTGGGAGGCTTTTTGCTGGTACTAGCCACGCTTTTTTATCTGAGTCGCTTGAGCGATTTAGTAAATTTATCCCTCCCCGTAATGCTGGCCAGCATTTGCTTATCTTTAAAAGGAATTCCCGGCTTGAAATTGCAGGTGATGCCGCTTTTGTTCGTATTTCTGGCCTCGCCGAACCACATTCCTTACCTCATAGAACCCTACGCCTTGCCCTTACAGCAATTCATTGCTGAAGCATCAGGCTGGATATTAATTAAGATTGGTATCAACGTGAGAGTGGAAGAAATTTATCTGTACGTAAACGAGCGCATTGTAGAAGTTGCTCCCCACTGTGCAGGCTTAAAAATGCTGTTTACCAGTCTTTACGTCAGCTTAATTCTGCTGGATTGGACGGGAGTTTGGAACTCTCGCAAAAAAAGTCTTTTGTTTTTAGTGATTACATCCATTATTAGCATCACTTCCAACATTTTTCGCAATACTTTGCTAACTTACTTTCACGGAACCGGCAGAGAGGCGCTTTTTAATTGGCTACACGCCGGATGGGGCGGAGATTTATATTCTGCTTGTATACTAGGGTTATTGGTACTTCTCCTCAACGGGATGGAAAAGTATTTCCCAAGTCAGTCTGGCAATTAATGAAACAGATGATTTCAGCACAGAAACTAATGCAGCGGTATCAATTATCTAAAATTATGGTACTGGTGTTTTTGCTGGTATTAGTTGGAGCAGTAGCAATTCCCGGCTACGCGACGGGAAGGTGGCCTTGGACAAACCCGCCAACCCTTGCCAACCTCAAGCAATTAAGAAGTGTGCGCCAAAACGGGCTAAAAATTCCTGGGTGGCAGGTTATAGCCGTTCAGAATAACGTCCAAATTGGCGCTCACAGATGGTTAGTTCAAGAAATTAAAAAAGATAAAACAATTGCCATTTTATTGCTGTTACCTCAAAATTACCCCAAAAACCAGCCCCAAGTCGAATGGCTAGATATCGATGGATTTCACCGGTGGCAAACCGATTCTCATCGCACTTTGAGGTTTACAGTTAAATTAGCACCAATACCCGGCCAGCCACCGCCTAATGTCGAGGCGAGGTTTTTCCGAAGCTGGACTCGCCAACAAACTTTTGCTGTCGTGCAATGGTACGCTTGGCCTAACGGGGGTTCACCAGCAACCAGTCGCTGGTTTTGGGAAGACAGCATTGCTAGACTCTCGAACCGCCGCGCCTCTTGGGTTGCTGTCAGTATCATCCTCCCCATTCAACCGCAAAGCGACATTAAGATAGCTCAACCATTGGTGGAATCTCTTGCCGAAAGTGTCCAGGCTAAATTAATGACAGAAACTTTTCGGTCGGAGTAAGCAGGTAGGTGCAAATAAATCAGCCTAGGGCGTGGGCCGATTTTGCCAAAATCAACTGCTTCCTAGTAAATATCAGGATTCAACTCGCCCCTAAAATATCTTATTGTTTTTTCTCGTCGCTATATTTTAGATGAAACTTACAACTCAGGTCATTATTCAAAATAATACTTTTTTAAATCCTCTCAAAATGCGGGGAAAATCCACAATTAAAAATCGCCTCGCTTTTTACTTGGCAGGCCTGCATTCAACTGCTTGGACTCTATCTTTTGCTGCTGTATTCTGGGGTTTTAATAGCAAAAATTTTTCGGAAACGGCTTTAGCTCAATCTGTTGTTCCTGGTTCCGAGCGCCTCGTGGCGCCACCGCCATTGCGTTTACCGCCACCGCCCCCTGCCAATTTCAACCGGGATATTAACCCAGCTTTTCGGAATCGGCCCTACCGCCTCGGGCCGGGAGACCAGATTTCTGTTCAAGTTCAACGCTTCCCAGAGCTAGGTTTTACGGGTCCAATCAGCCCTGAAGGCGTAATTGTACTGCCGCTAATCGGAACAGTAAATGTGCGTGGTCTTACTGTCGAAGAATCACAGCAGCGCCTCCGGGAGCGCTTTGGCCAATTTATCAAAAATCCTCAAGTCTCGGCTGCTTTGCTGGTTCAGCGCCCCGTAGTGGTGACGGTGACGGGGGAAGTTGCTAGACCGGGTTTTTATCCGCTGCAAACCCCCCAGCTTCCTGCTGCTTTGGCGGCTGCTGCTGGGACTAATCCTACGGCGGAACTGCGGGCGGTGCGGGTGCGGCGGACTCTGCCGGGAGGTGCTGTGGCGGAGCAAGTTGTTGATATTTTGACACCGTTGCAAACTGGTATTGCTCCACCGGATTTGCGTTTGGAAGATGGAGATGCGATCGTCGTACCGTATAAACAGGTTACGCCCGATCGCAAATCCGATCAAGATTTAGCATCCAGGTACAGCCTCGCTGCTGCTGCTGTCCCCGTCCAAATCACTGTCACCGGAGAAGTCAGCAAACCTGGTTTTTACACGCTTCCGGCGGGTTCGGGTCGAATTTCGGCTGCTTTGGTGATTGCGGGGGGAGTCACAGGAAAAGCCGATTTGCGGGAGGTGCGAGTGCGGCGGACGCTGATGAACGGCTCCTCGGTGGAGGAACCAATCGACCTCTACACTCCCCTAGCAAACGGTAACGATTTGTTCGATTTTCCTTTGGCATCGGGAGATGTGATTGTCATCCCGGAATTGGACGCTAGTACCAAAAACCTAGACTACGACAAAGCTCTGGTTTCGCGGTCTACTTTGATTAAGCCCAGGATCTACGTTCGAGTTTTGAGTTACGCTAGTGGTGGTTTGACCTCGTTCTACATAGAAAATGGCAGCAGGTTTTTGGATGCTCTCAACAACTTGCCTGTTAATCTTGCTGACTTGCGGAAAATAGCCCTGATTCGGTTCGACGAAAAGCAAGGTAGAGCAATCAACCGTTCGATAGATGCTAAAGCTGCTTTGGAGGGCAATGTTTCTCAGAACCCGATGCTCGAAGATAATGATGTGATTGTGATTGGTAGGAATTTGGTAGAGCGCATTGGTTATGTAATCAATACTTTTACTCGACCATTCCGGGATACTTTGGGATTTATTCTGTTCTTTGAGCAGTTGAGAAATGGAGTAACAGATTTGTTCGGCCCGTCACGTAATGATAGGTAGTCATACCATTTTAGATTTTAGATTTTAGATTTAAGATGGGGAATGACTTAGGCGATATGGGTTTTAATCACAGACCGAAAGTTCTAAGGTTTTTGGGGGATTTGTAGAATTAGTCAGCAGTCATTAGTTATCGTTAAGAATTAGCAATCTAAAATCTAAAATCTAAAATCGTCATGACTTTATCCGTTGTTAAACGTTATTTAATTGCTTTTGACCAATACAAGTGGGTGGGACTGGCTACTCTCGCGGTGACTGTGGGCGTGTCGGGAGTAGTGGCCATGCAGCCAAAGGCGGCGCCAGTTTACGTTGCCATAGGTACGCTGGCTTACGACAGACCGAGCGTGATTTTTTCATCGACTACTACTAAAATTCAACAGGAAGGACAAGAAATAACTAAAGATATGCTGCTGGATACAAGGGTGGTTGAACCAGCAGCAAAAAAACTCATCAAACCCGAAGGGAAATTAAACAAAGAAGAAGCGGAAAAAGTACAAGCTTTGGCTGACAAGCTGGGAAAAGATGTGCAAATAAAGATGCCCAGTAAGAATAATGACCCCAGCGCTTTGATTCAAATATTGTACAAAAATGCCGATCGTAAACAAGCAGAAGCGGTAGTAAAGACGCTGATGAACGAAATGGTGGAACACAGCAAAAATATTAATACTTCTAGACTGCGAGAAACGATCACCCAAATCAACCAGCGTTTGCCGAAAGTAACTCAGGAACTCAGAGAGACGGAAGCAAAACTTGAAGCCTACGAAAAACGAGAAGGAACTTCAATTTTAGCAGCTCAGAGCGGTGCTTTGCCGCAAGCGATTACCAGCATCCAACAGCAGCAGCGGCAACTCCGCGTGCAGTTGGGAGGAATTGAAGCTCAAATTAACAGTTTGCAGGATCGCTTGGGATTGAATGTGGAGCAAGCTTACGTCGCTCAAGCACTCTCTGCCGATCCAATTATTGCCCAACTGCGAGTGCAATTGTTTTCGATCGAATCTCAGCTCAAAATTCTCCGCAGCGACTTGCAGGAGGAACACCCGAAAATTGTAGAATTGCTTAAACAAAAACTTGCTTTTGAGCAGCAGTTGCAGCAGCGCCAGTCTGAGGTACTCGGCGGTAACGGGGTGGCGGCTCCGCTCAGAAGTGCCGATCGAATTCGGGTAGACTCTTCTTTAGATCCGGCCAGACAGCAGTTAGCTCAAACTTTGATTGCTTTACAAACGCAGCGGGATACGGTGCAACAGCAACTCCAAGGAATAGAGAAAACTGAAAAAGAATTGCGTCGGGAACACGCGACAATCCCCAACAAGCAGTTAGAACAAGCCCGTTTGGCCCAGCAAGTGGCTTTCAAAAAAGCTCTCTACGACAAGATGCTGTCGGCTTTGGTAGATGCTGAGGCGGCGGTAGCTGAGACAACGGGGAGTTTGAGAATCGCCCAATGGCCGCAAACTGATGACGTTGAGTCCAACAAGAGAGGTTTGCCCGTGATGCTGGCGGTGGGCGGATTTGTGGGATTGCTGCTGGGCGGGGGGTTGATATTTTTGTTGGGGATGCTCAACGGCAAGTTTTACAGTTGGGAAGAAGTGCGGGCGGCTTTGGTGGAAAAAGAGGTGCCGATACTGGCAGTTTTGCCTGAAGTGACGGTGTTTGATTCCTACGGCGATGAAATGCCTCTGGCCCTGGAGGTAAATTCTCCCTATTTGGAATTTTACGAGCGGTTGCGTACTAATTTGCGCCGGATCGGGAACAAACCGGTAAAGGTGGTGTTGCTGACTTCGGCGGCGCCTTTGGAGGGGAAAAGTTTTAGTGCTTACAATTTGGCAATTGCATCGGCTCGATCGGGTAAACGGACTTTGCTAATTGAAGCAGATTTGCGATCGCCTTCTAACGTTGAATCTTTGAAAATTGCTGCTGATCCTTTGGCGACTGTGGAACCTTTGCACTATTACGGCAATATTAGCGAGTGCGTCCTTTTGGTTCCAGAGGTAGAGAACCTATACGTTGTGCCGAGTCCCGGCTTTTTGCGACAGGCCTCCGCCGTACTAGAATCAAGCGAAATGCGGAGATTGTTTGAGGATGTTCGCAACCGCTTTGATTTTGTGGTTGTGGATTCTCCGGCATTGAGCGAGTGCAACGACGCGCTGACGCTGGAACCGTACACGGACGGTATGATTTTGGTGGCGCGGCCTGGTTACACTTTGTCTAGTATGTTGTCTGAGGCTGCTGATCAGTTGCTGGAATCTGAGGATGAGGATTCGCATAAATCCGGGCCGCGACTGTTGGGAGCGATTATTAACGGTGCTGATATTCCGGTGAAGTTCCGCAATGATATTGATATTGATGAATGGGAGTTGCCTGTGAGTGCGATCGGCGATCGGGCGATCGAAGTGCGATCGAGGCAATTACCGCAGCACTCAAAACCTAAAAATAAGGCTATTAATAGTAAATTGAGCTAATTTATGTGGCTTGATTCTTGTAAACCAATCCTCCAGCAAATGTGAATGTTTTGTAGGTGCAACCTAAGCAGGTTAAGCCGAAAGCACCGTTAACAGCCCGTCGATTTTAGATTTGGAATTGATACAAATTCTGGTTGCTTTGGAATGATTAAACCGCAGAGGACACAGAGATCACAGAGTCAGAGAACAGAGAGATGAATCATTTCTATGCTATTAGATTTTAGATTTTAGATTTTAGATTGATATCAATTCTGGTTGCTTTGGTCTGATTAAACCGCAGAGGACACAGAGTCAGAGAACAGAGAGATGAATAATTCCTATGCTACCGAATTTCACATTAAAAATTGACTCCACAGATTCATCGGGGAGCGTAAACATTAATCTAAAATTTTTCACTTGTCAACAGTCAACAGTCAACAGTCATTACTTGAAAATGTATCATCGCACTATTGATTCGATTCCGGGCGTTTCTGGTGTTTGCTCTGGATAAACTGTTCCAAATCGGCGATCGCATCTTCAAAATCCGACAAATTAATTTTCGCAGGTCTAGTCTTCTTCGGCAAACTCGAAGACTGACTCGAAGACTTAGCCGGAGGCGGTGGAGATTTCGGTTGTGCAGCTTGAGTGCTGTTCGATTCTATAGAATCGAACAATTCATCCAGGGACTCAAAAAATGATTGAGCCGAGGCCCGGCGTAAATCTTTCTGGTCGTCGTCATCCGTCATAAGCCACTCCATAGACTCTAAAAGTTGCCAGCAAACTCTGCCCGCCCCCAAGGCGTGCAGACATGAAAACCCGACTAAAACAAGCAAGCGGACACAATTTAACCGGACGGTGGAATGCCTGCTGCTGAACTTGCTGCCCCTTATAAAACCTGTAGCGGGCATTGTCAGCCTTCAAACTATATTTAACTCTACACCCGCCTACTGAGTGATTTGAGACTTGGTGCAGACCCAGCTCAAAATCATTGACCCTGAAAAAATCTCAGTTACGGCTCTTTCGTTGTCTAATTAACCCTAGTCTAGTCGAGAATAAGGAGACAGGACTTATGCAACTATTACCGCTGTTCAAGGGTTGCGATGGCAACGCGCCACCCGGAAAGGACCCAGAGACGGTGTTTTTTGCTTGAGTCCTAAGATTTCAAAGGCATTAGGAGATTTTAAGGTGACTCAGGGATTTGATTACGATTTAGCAATTATCGGCGCTGGCGTGGGCGGACACGGCGCGGCGATACACGCGGTTAGCTGCGGGCTGAAAGTGGCAATTATCGAAGCGGGCGACATGGGCGGGACTTGCGTCAACCGCGGCTGCATTCCCTCGAAGGCGCTGTTGGCGGCTTCCGGGCGAGTGCGAGATTTGCGGAATGCCCACCACCTAAAGACTTTGGGTATTCAATTGGGCAGTGTGGATTTCGATCGCGGGGCGATCGCCAATCACGCTAATACTATTGTTAGCAAACTTCGCGGCGACTTGACTAACAGCCTCAAACGTTTGAACGTCGATGTCATCCAAGGTTGGGGCAAAATTGCCAGTGCTCAAAAAATTACCGTCGAAACCGATAAAGGCGAGAAAACTATTACCGCCAAGGATATTATTCTCGCTCCCGGTTCGGTTCCCTTCGTCCCCCCTGGGATAGAAATTGACGGCAAAACTGTATTTACCAGCGATGATGCTGTCAGGTTGGAATCGCTGCCGAAGTGGATCGCAATTATTGGCAGTGGCTATATCGGTTTGGAGTTTTCGGATATTTACACAGCCCTGGGCTGCGAAATTACGATGATTGAAGCTCTAGACCAATTGATGCCGACTTTTGACCCGGATATTGCTAAATTAGCAGAACGAGTGTTAATTGCACCCCGCGATATTGAAACAAAAGTAGGTGTTTTGGCCAAGAAGATTATTCCTGGTTCGCCGGTAATTATTGAATTAGCTGATTTCAAAACTAAGGAAGTTGTCGAAGTTTTGGAAGTTGACGCTTGTTTGGTAGCAACTGGTCGGGTGCCGGTGAGCAAGAATTTGGGGTTAGAAACTGTTGGCGTGGAAACGATGCGCGGTTATATCCCAGTTAACGATAAGATGCAGGTTTTGGCGGCGGGAGAACCGGTGCAAAATTTGTGGGCGATCGGCGATGTTAATGGCAAGATGATGTTAGCGCATTCTGCGTCTGCTCAGGGAATTGCCGCAGTGGAAAATATTTGTGGCCGTGCGCGCGAAGTTGACTATTTGAGTATCCCGGCGGCGGCGTTTACTCACCCGGAAATTAGCTATGTGGGGATGACTGAACCTGCGGCGAAGGAGTTAGGAAAAACTGAAGGGTTTGAGGTCGGTTCTGTCAAGAGTTATTTTAAGGGAAATTCTAAGGCTATTGCGGAGGGTGAAACCGACGGTATGGCTAAGGTGATTTACCGGAAAGATACTGGGGAGTTGTTGGGAGTTCACATTTTCGGTTTGCACGCTTCGGATTTGATTCAGGAGGCGGCAAATGCGATCGCCCAGCGCGATTCTGTTAACACTTTGGCATTCCGAGTGCACACGCACCCGACGCTTTCGGAAGTGTTGGATGAGGCGTTTAAACGGGCGGCTGGAGCGGGTAGTCATTAATCTGTAGGGGCTGTTTTCTTGTTTTAGATCCCCGGCTTCTTGAAGAAGTCGGGGATTTAACTATTCTGTTTGAGGGCGGTGGTAGACTAAGTTAAAGGAGATGAAAATGCTCGCAATTGCAATCTTTTAGTATTCTCCAGAACCGCCAAGATGCCTGTTCCACAAAGAGTAAGTTTTTTTGTGGGGTGGGCATCCTGCCCGCCCGTCAAAGGCTTATTAAGAAATGACATTCCCTCTTGGCGAATATTCCTCAATAAAGGCTCGTTGTAATGTATAAATCGCTGTTCGTCCATAAACAGACAGCTAATTACTTCATTTCACTTGCTTCCGCTTGTAAGTTGTACAGTATTTAAATTGTATATTTCGATGACCCGATCGAAAATCGTCAAATTCTCTCCCCATCAAACTCTCTCCCCATCTCTCGAACACCATAGACAATCTAGATGCACAAAATCTTAATGATATGGTTGCAGTTATTTCCACTTTAGCTAAGCGATCGGGTTAACTTAGAATTGAGAGTTTTTAGGAGTTGAAGTGGGAGCTATATTTCCGCGCTCTCGCCATAGCAACAACGGAATGCTTAACGTTCCTAAAATCATTACAACTCCAGTCAGAATCCAAACTAGCACACGATTTGGGCGATAATCACCTCGCTCAATTTGCCAGAAAACTCGATTATAACGCCATGCGGCCAAGGCAATGACCGCAATTCCAAAAACGACCAGACTCAGCCCTAAAGTTTCTGAGTTGAAGAAGGGAGGGGAGGAAACTTCTTGCTGAGTCACTGTAGCTTGAAATTGACGGAGAAATAAACTGAACCGACTGATTGCAAACCCAAAACCAATTAAAGCGAGTGAAGTTCGTAACCATGCCAGAAAGGTGCGTTCATTTGCCTGATGTTCCCGCTGCCGGTCTATTTTAGCACCCTTGTTCATCAACCCTACCTTTATAAAATATTTTAAGCTTTCCCTCGTTGATTATTGTTTCAGTTGAGATTGCCGAGGGAAGTATCGCTATGGCGATCGTGATTCATTATCACCAAAAAATATAGTACAGTAAATCGACAAAAAGCGATCGCTTCCCTCTCATACCAACAGAAAATAAGAGGACACAGCATTGCTGTGTCCCTACAAATACTGCGGTTAAAGCCCAGTTTAAAAAGACTTAGCTGCACTGCCGGAGTGAGCCTTTTTCTCCAACCAATCCTTACCCAATCTAATTGTCACGTCGGACTGCAAAGAACCGGTACTCTCAACCAGCACATCTCCAAAACCCAAAAACTGGCGAATCGCTTGAGCACCTTTAATATCGCCCTGTTGAGCTACTAGAGTAGTTACTTCCAGCGGTTCCGGCCAAGCTTTATAAACCTGAACATTCCGATAACCGGCTTGAGTCAAATTATTGACAAAATCTTCAACAGCCGATGGATCTCCGGTACTATCTTGAATCGCCACATTCAGAAAAGTCGAATCAGCATTCTCAATTGTCCAAGTATTTTGGCCGAAGTCAAAATGTTCCGCCACCATAGTTTCGATGGCATATTGGTCGGGCAACCAAAAACTTGCCTTGTAGTCCTTAGAATCGCTAAATTTGCCGGGAACCATCAACATCTGCACGCCAGTGCGATCGGTTTGAGTAGCAAAACCAGCCAAAGCTACCAATTCTTCTATACTCAAATTCGTGTCAAGGTGAGACTGAACCACCGACAAAATCTTCGGTAGTCGAGACAGCAAACCTACATTTACTTCCTGTTCCACAAAAGCCCGCATCAACAATTGCTGGCGCTGCACCCGCCCGATGTCGCCCAAATCGTCGTGCCGATAAAGCAAATATTGCACGATTTGTTCGCCGTTGAGTTTTTGCTTACCAGCCTTTAAATCTATATATAAATGCTGGCTGTTATCGGTATACTTCATGTCTTTAGGGACATTAATAGTAATGCCACCCAGGGCATCGACCAAACTTTTTATGCCATGAATATTAACTGTGACGTAGCGGTCAATTCCCACACCGCCAAGGAGTCCGCTGACTGACTTCGCTGACGAAGCCGGGCCACCGTAGTAATTAGCTTCGTTGATTTTCACGACCCCCCTGCCTTCAACATAGGTGCGGGTGTCTCGCGGAATGGAAAGCACGCTTAACTTTTTATTTTGAGGGTCAAACCTAACCAACAGCATGGTATCGGTTAAGCCCTTAAATGAGTTTTCCCAAACCTCGTATCCGACATCTTTGTTGACACCTCCTTCGATGTCAGAGGTCAGAACTTTAAGTCCTAAAACTAAAATATTAACTGGGCGAGTCAGCTCCGGCATCTTCATGTTGAGCTTTGCCATGTCGCCTTGAGAAAATACTGCTGCTTCTTCAGGGCTCAACTTTTGTTGCTGAAGCGGCGTTGTAGAAAGGGAGACGGCTAGCAATGCTCCGGCTGTGGCTGAGAGCATTGCTACTCCAGCCAAACCAAAACCAAAACCCAGCCAGCGACCTCGATGGGGCTGGGAAGCTTTTTTGGTTGCAGGTTGAGCAGTGGATTGTTGGATAGGGTCTTGATTAGGAATTTTTTGAGCTGGCACTGGCTTCCTCACACACAACAAAAATAAAAAAGATAATGGCAATATGTAGTATCAAGCTGAAGACGCACTCAATCAATAGGGTAGGGGCTTAAAAGAACCCTAAATTATGATAAATGTTTGCCTACTACTTGCTCGGCTAAGCGACTAATTCCGGGCAACCATAGTGGTTGACGCTTCCAGAGGCGAACCATCAGTCCCAGAGCAACGATGAAATAGCTGGTGGTTAGCAGGCTACTCATTAATAACATGGGAAGTGTCGGAGATTCCGCAGAAATCGCTCCAGCTTCTAAAAGAATATGTCCTAAGAGCCAACTAAAAGCAAGGGCAATTGCCAATCGGCTGATGGCTTTGCGTTCGGGACTACCCTGACGGCGGTAAAGAGTCCACAGGGCGGGGAAAAAGCCGATGACGGGGATCATTAATACAAACAGACTGGCACGATCGAGTTCAGGATTTTCTAAGGGATCTGTTCTTTTCATAATTCGGTACTCAAAATTTGCAGAAGGTCAGATTTTGCACACAAGTTATTTGTTAGAGGGAAAATTTATATCCTAAACCAAAATTCCCAGAGCTGGGGTGGTGCGCGATCGCCCAACTTGTCTGTCAGAGGCAAAATTTTTCTGCCCTCCCAATCTCGCGACTGATCGTTGGCAACTTTTCGACCCGGAGACCCGTATTTTGATAAACTGGATACAGCACAGCAGACAGGAGAACAGACTTAGCCATGACCCAATCCCAAAAACCCATCGTTATTGCTCCATCCATATTATCAGCCGATTTTAGCCGTCTTGGAGAAGAGATTCAGGCTGTCGATCGAGCTGGGGCTGACTGGATTCACGTAGATGTGATGGACGGTCGCTTTGTTCCTAATATTACTATCGGGCCGCTGATTGTTGAGGCAATTCGCCCCGTTACTACCAAGGTGATCGATGTCCACTTGATGATTGTGGAGCCGGAGAAGTACGTCGAGGACTTCGCTAAGGCTGGTGCTGACATTATTTCGGTTCACGCGGAACACAATGCTTCGCCTCACTTGCACCGCACCCTCGGCCAAATTCGGGAATTGGGCAAAATGGCTGGTGTGGTTCTGAATCCTTCGACGCCGCTGGAGTTGATCGAGTACGTGCTGGAACTTTGCGATTTGGTGCTGATTATGAGCGTCAATCCGGGCTTTGGTGGTCAAAGTTTTATCCCGGCTGTTTTGCCGAAAATTCGCCAGTTGCGTAAAATGTGCGACGACAAGGGCCTCGATCCTTGGATTGAGGTAGATGGCGGTTTGAAGGGGAACAATACTTGGCAGGTTCTGGAAGCCGGCGCAAATGCGATCGTCGCTGGTTCTGCTGTGTTTAAGGCGAATGATTACGCAGCCGCGATCGAGGGTATCCGCCACAGCAAGCGTCCGACTCCTGAGTTGGCTGCGGTTTAATCAAAGATTTTTCGTAACCGTTCAGGGGGTGCGCCTGTGGCGCACCACCCCAAGAGGAGTTTAAGTATCAATATGTTGGAGAGCCGT
>NZ_JAUBTF010000079.1:0-28220 GCF_036702355.1 Microcoleus sp. D3_18_C4 | reverse complement strand
TTCTGCCACATCTCTTGATGAGATTATTCGCGCTTATTGTGCAACTTAGTGTCTCATTTTTATTTGAAATAACTATATCTGCGTTCCTCTGCGCTCATCTGCCTTTATCAGCGGTTGCAATCCCATCTACTGTCCCAAATTTCCCTTGTACTCGTCCGGTACAAATTCCGTAACCACTTGGCCGCCGCCACCGTCGCCTTTGACAATCACAGTTTGATTTTTCAACTCTCCCGCCGCCCTCGGCCCAGTTAAATTAAACACCGGATTTAGTTGCTTGTAAACGACATTTCCTTCGGCGTCGAAAGTCTGATTAGTTAAATACCACGTTACGCGATCGGTATTTAATTGAGCTTGACGTTTTTCCCCAATTCCTACCACATTCCCAGTCAAATAAAAGATTTTTTTCTCTAAATCTCCCCGCCCCGTATCCCCAGTCATCGTCACCTTTTCCACGCGGTGAAAAACCTTCACAGGCCCAGGCGATACCACAGATTGCGCCGGAAAATTCCAACTCATCAAACTGCTTTCTATTTGCAGCGGCGGGTCTGATGGCATCAATTGAGCGTTTTTTGTCAGCGTCGCAATCTTGGTTTTTAAGTCTACATCTACTTGGTCGGCAAAACCGCTGTCTGTTACTATTTTATCTTTGTATCTGTCAATTTGAGTCGGTTGGTCGCTGTTTACCTTTTGTTGCTCCACAAACCACACTAAGTGCTCGGTTCGCAATTGCAAAACCGGATCTTTAACCTTCGCCACTACAGATCCGAATAACTCCATCCTCTTAGCCCTACTGAAAACCCGCGCTTCCTTCGCTGAAGCAGTTACCTGTTTGTTCTCTCCAGTCAAATTGTTGCGGACAACTAGAACATCTTCTTTCGGCCGCCACTCCAACTCATTTCCGCGCAAAACCACTCCATTTTTTAGGTCTGTAGCGACTATGTTACCTTTGAGAAAAACCTGATTGCCTTCCTGAAATACCTGCCCGGTTTCTCCCTGAATGTCGTAAATTTCTTTGCCGTCCTGAAACAATTTGCCCACAGGTTTCTGAACGTTAACTATCTTTTTGTCTTTGCTGTAAACAGCATTTTGCGAGTTTACTTTCCAGAACGTCTCGCCCTTTTCGTTTGCTTGTTCTAGAGTTACTTTGTTTAAAGTTAAAGTGCTGTTTGACTGTTGAGCAGTTTGGAGATCCTCAGCTAATTTGTTTTTTTGAGTCTCTTGCGGAACCGCACAAGCATTAATCCCCAAAATCAGTGCTGCTAAAAATAGCAGCCTCAATTTTGGGGATTTGAGATGGGGATTTGGGGATGTGAGATTAATCATTTGGAATTGGGAATTGGTAATCGGTAATTGGTAATCGTTAATTGGTAATTGATAATTTGGTAGTGAAAAACACTTAATCAAAAATTAAAAATCTCTTATGCTTTGTCTAAATTTTTAACTTCTAATTCTCCCGAATTCAACCCATTAACCCTTACAAATTACCCCTTACCAAATCCCTATCTGTCGTCGTGTTCCTCCATCAAGCTCAGACCCGATAAAGGGCGGTAAGCATAATTAGGGCGCGATGTTTTTTGGATGTCGTCCTTAATCATTTCCAAATCGATATAGCGATCGGCTACATTAATCAAACTGTCACTCGTCATCGATCGCAAACTCACCACCTCAACCCGCACGCCACGATAGCTCACAGCGTCTACAGCATAAGCCAAATCGCCGTCACCGCTGACCAGAACCGCCGTGTCGTAAGACCCCACTAAAGCCATCATATCCACAGCGATTTCTACATCCAAATTCGCCTTCTTAGAACCATCTGGCAACTGTACCAAATCCTTAGAAATCACGCGGTAGCCGTTGCGGCGCATCCACAGCAAAAACCCCTGCTGTTTCTCGTTAGTGCGATCGACACCCGTGTAGAAGAAAGAGCGCAGCAGCCGTGAACCCGCAGTTAAACGGCACAGCAGCTTAGTGTAATCAATCTCAATTCCTAACTGCAAAGCCGCGTAAAAAAGGTTAGAACCGTCAATAAAAATTGCCACTCTACCGCGATTTTCTAGAACCTGTTCCGGCGTAAAAAGGTCGTTGCTTTCTATTCTATTCAACATGATTGTTATGCCTCAATTTTTATGAAAGATTGGTAAGGAAATAACTGCTAATTCGTAGTCTCTCATCACACCCAGAGCGCTGGCTGCCAACTATGAAGGTACTGTTTACTGCAGTTCGAGCCGCTTAAAAACAGGTTGGGGTTCCCCCAGAGTTTGGTTTGCCGGCAAAGCGCCCCAGGCAGCATGAGCTGCAAAATTCGCTAAACTGTTAACTGTAACTCGATCGTTAAAGTCAATTGAAAAACCTAGCTGCTGATAGATAGCGTTGCTGATATTCGGAATAATCGGCGATAAAAGGTAAGATGCTAGTCTAACAGATTCCAGAACAGAATATAGCACTTGTTCGACACTTTCGATCTGTCCCTGCTTGTACAAACTCCAAGGTGCTTGCACGTCAATAAACTTGTTCCCGGCTCGAACTAATGCAAGCACGGCTTCGGAAGCCTTGCTAAAAGCTAACTCTTCGTAAAAACTCGCTACTTGCTCGCCCAAATCCAGGCTCATAGCCTTGAGAAGGTTGTCGCCGTCAATGTTTTCTGCCAACACATTCGGTACGGAGCCACCGCAATATTTGCGAGCCATGTTTAGGGTACGATTAAGCAGATTTCCCAAATCATTTGCTAGCTCAGCATTCAATATATTGATAAACCGAGTTTCGTTAAAATCGCCGTCCTCTCCGAACTCAATTTCTTTAAGAAAATAGTAACGCACTGCATCAGCGCCGTATTTGTTGACCAATTCGACAGGGTTTAAAGTATTACCCTCCGTTTTCCCCATTTTTTTGCCGTCTTTGGTCAAAAACCCGTGTGCGAAGACGCGACCCGGCACCAGTAGATTTGCTGACATCAGCATTGCCGGCCAGTAAACAGCGTGGAAGCGAAGAATATCTTTGCCGATCAAGTGCAAGTCAACCGGCCACCATTTAGATAAAGCATTCTCCAAAATCGGGTCGCTGTCCGGATCTAGCAAGGCGGTGACGTATCCCAGCAAAGCGTCAAACCAGACGTAGATGCTGTGACTGGGGTCAACTGGCATTGGCAGACCCCATTCGAGATTTACTCTAGAAATCGAAAAGTCTTGCAGTCCAGAGTTGACGAAACTGAGCACTTCGTTGCGTCGGCTTTCCGGCGCGATGAAGTCGGGACGTTCTGCGTACAAGGCCAGCAGTTGGTCTTGATACCGGGACAGACGGAAAAAGTAATTTTCCTCGTCGCGCCACTCAACTTCCTTGCTGGTGTGGACGGAGCACCGATTTCCCGGCAACAATTCCCGTTCATCCTTGAATTCTTCACAGGAGACGCAGTACCACCCTTGTTGCTGGTTCAAGTAGATGTCGCCGGAGTTCCAGACGCGCTGGAAAAATTCTTTGACAATGTACTCGTGACGCCGCGAAGTTGTGCGGATGAAGCGATCGTACTGGATGTCGAGTTGCTCCCACAGCGCCTCAAACGCCGGAACCACTGAATCGCAGTGAGCTTGGGGCGATCGTCCCAAACTCTCGGCTGTGCGCTGAATTTTCTGCCCGTGTTCGTCAGTCCCCGTCACCAGCAAAACAGATTTGCCCCGCAGCCGCTCAAATCGGGCTAGGGCATCCGCAGCCATAGTCGTATAAGCGCTGCCAACGTGAGGTAAATCGTTTACATAATACAGAGGCGTTGTTATCGCAAAGGTATTCTTAGTTTTATCAGTCGATTTCATTGAATGTTAAAAGAAAATTCCCTAAATTTCGTTTCGATCTTAACTCAGCGGTTAAATTTTTTATGGAGTGGCAATCAAGCCAAATTTACTGCAAGTTATGTGCAATTGTCTAACCCGGGCTATTCCCAAAAGAAATATTGCTTTCATCTCCACACTAATCTTTTTTAGTTGTTTTTGACGAACTCTCTAAAATGTCTTAATATTTTGACATTCTGCTGCCTTGGGAAGCGACGAGCGCGGGGTTCGCGCCTCCTCAATTTATTTGTCGCAGCCGCTATCCCTAGAGCGGGCGATCGCCCACCAGGATTGCAACAGAACTCATCAGTTCGGCTGCTCAACCTGCCATTTTACTAACATTCCGCGACCACTTTCTGTAAATGCGCGATCGCTCCCCATCGCAATCTTTTTCTCCCAATCGCCGGAAAGTCGCTTCCCCCTAACTCCTGCCACTTTCCGAGCCGCTCATGGACGCAGAAACAGGGTTGTTTACGAAACTCTCTTGTCAAGCGCGAAGCTTTAGTTTCTTGCCCCAAAAAGGGTATCAAACCCGCATTCCGCACCCTCAACTGTTACTATCGGTTTTTACTTATTTTGAGCCAGCAATAAAACTATAAATCATACTATAATACCGTAGATTAACGGATAAAGAACTTTTTGAATACATAATTTGTTACTTTGAATATATAGTTTTCTGCGTAATTATGCTGTATGACATCCCAGGGTGTGGAATGTGGGATAAAAGCGTAGGTTTTTTCTCATAAAACCCGGTTTTTAAAGGTTGCGAGTACATCCACAGACAATAAAACCCCAAGCCAGTTAAGCTTGGGGCTATCACATTAGGGTGCATCTAACAAGGGATGATCCGATCGCCCTCCTCGATCTCCATCAGGAAAACTAACTCGATTTCCGCCAATAGCTTCTGACAAATAATCGGCCGCAGCTTCCACCACCGCGATCGCATTTTCGTAAACCATCCGCGTCGGCCCCAAAACCCCAACACTACCCACCGGTACCGATCCCCGGCGGTAAGTCGAAGAAATCAGAGTACAGCCACGAATTGGTTCCAAGGAATTTTCCGAACCAATACGCACCGTTACCCGCTTCCCTGGAGTGTCCAACTCCGGCGATTCAAAAATCAAAGGCCAAAGCAGTTCCTGCTCTTGTTCGAGCAATTGCACCAGGGTTTGAACTTGCTGCAACTGCGAAAACTCAGGCAAGCGCAGCGCTTCTGCCAAACCGCCGATCAGAATCCGCGTGTAGGTTGGATGGCTTTGGCGGCTGCTCAAAGCAGTCAGCATGGTTCCCATCCACTCAGCGTACAGCTCAAATTCCCGGTCTAACTCGCTCCAGTCTACAGCCGAGAGTTCCGAGAGCGATCGTCCCCGCAACTTGGTGTTCAAAAAATTTGACAAAATCTGCAATTCGCGATCGACGATTTCGACATCAGGCGTGTTACCTTCTGCGTCCCTCGGCAACTGCACCAAAACCGACTGAGTTTCGTAGGCATCCGTCACCACGATCAGCATCACCTTTCCCGGCTCTAGCTGCACCAGTTGCAAGTGGCGCAAGCAAGCCGTATTGGTTTGCGGTATGGTGATCATTGCTATGTAACCGCTGATAGTTGCCAGGATTTGAGCAGCGCCACGGAGTGCCGCGTCCATGCGACCATCCGACCAATTGAGTTGGTCTAGTACCTGTTCCACCTTGCGGGCCAGCGTATCAGACGGCTGAATCAACTGGTCTACGTAAATTCGGTAGCCGGAGTCAGAGGGGACTCGTCCTGCCGAAGTGTGGGGCTGATAAAGCAGTCCAGCTTTTTCAAGAGTCCCCATCGCATTGCGAATGGTAGCTGGGCTGACGCTGAGGTTGAATTCGTCAGCCAAAGCTTTTGAGCCAACGGGTTCCGCTGTAGCTATGTAGTGGCGAACCGTTGCCCAAAGGATGTGTTGTTGCCGATCGGTGAGGTTAACGCGCACAGATATTTAAGCAGAATTAGAATTTAGAGTTGAAAGCCACTATTTAATTGAAACGTCTGTCCGAAGAGGGCGAGCGGGCAGACTTATCTATTTAACATAACAGATTTTAGATTAAGGAAGAAGTCAGTTGTGATTGGTTATTGGTTATTGGTTATTGGTTATTGGTTATTGGTTATTGGTTATTGGTTATTTGTAAGTTTTAATGCCCCATGCCCCATGCCCCATGCCCCATGCCCCATGCCCCATGCCCTCTAATCATGTTCTTTCAGAATATTTTGCAGATAACTAGCCACTGCATCCGGCTGTTCCACCATTGCCAAATGGCCACAATCGGGAAGCTGAAGGACATTCTCGCCACAACCTTGGAACATCCAGTGAAAGCTAGCCAAATGCAGCACGTATTTTGGTTCCATAATTTTGTCTTTAGTACCGGCAATAAAATAAACAGGTTGTTTGAGTTGGGAGACAATTTGTGGCAATAGGTGAATCTCCGCTTCTGTGGTGGAATCCAATAAAGCCCCCAAAGCTGCCTCTGGATGAGCTCCCACGAAATCTATTAAGCGCTGCCGTCCCCAGGATCTGCCGATCGAGCGGGCTACAGAATCGCGGGCAAACACGTAATCTGCTAAGGGCAAGCGAGGCAGCCAGCCGGGACGCATTGTCACTAGCTGCTTGCCGACCGCTCGAAATCGCTCGAATTCTTCCTTAAGATAGATGCCGCCCCCTGCATTGATGCAGACCACGCCTTTAACGCGATCGGACAATTTGCTGGCTCCCCATAGAGCGATCGTACCGCCCAGAGAGTGTCCCACCAGCCAAGCAGAAGATATATCGAGTTTTTCCAGTAAAAGTTCCAAATCGCGAGCGTAAGCTGCGGGAGTGTAACAGGAATTTAGCGGTTCGGAACAGGGGCGATCGTCGCCGGAGTCCGATTGAGAATCGCCAAACCCCCGTAAATCATAGGTAAGACACTGATAGTTTGATGCCAAGCGATCGGTCAAAGGTTGCCAGTAGCGACGGCTTAACAGCCAGCCGTGGACAAATACCAGAACCGGGGAAGTTGCAGTCGGAGCCGTCAAATCGTAAGCGTGCCGAACCCCTAGGATGTCGATGGTTGCCATAATTTTATCCTATCCCGAAATCAACACAGAGGTATCAGTAGTTTGATCGGGCGATCGGCTTGGTTTAACTTTCTCCACACTAAGGTTTTGACCAAAAACCAGGTTTCACGCCTAGTCAGTGGTATCCCTAAAATCGCTCGCCTAGCAATCTTTGTCGCACCCCCTCAGCGATTTTCTGTCCCAGATACTCAGGAATTAAACTTTCATTGGGCCCCAACAAGTAGAGAATCAGGCGAGTTCGCCCCCGCCAAACCAGCAAATTAGCATTTACTACCAACAAATCCTCTTGCCAAATGGCATACATAACTTTGTAAAAAAGTCCAGGCTGATTATCTGCTTCAATCAGCAAAGCTGGCAAGTGGAAAACCGGATCGACGTAGAATTCAGTTGCCACATCTTCTAAACCCGCGTCTAAATTAAATTCCACCGCCAACATCTCTTCAACCTCAAAATGCCCCGCCAAGGCCTCTCGAACCGCCCTACAGACGTTTTCTGCTGTTTTATCTGCTAGTACCTTGCCACCGCGAGATACTACCAATTTGATAAATACCAGCATGGGCGGGTAAATTTGACCGTACAGACTCAGACTGTGAATTGTCAGTCCGTAGGCCGCGAGCACTCCAAAAATATCGCTGAGTAGAAAAGACTGGTTCCGGTAAGCAAAATGCAGCGCACTTTTATTACCTTCGGCTCGGATTTCGATGACTGCTTGCCGAGTTTTGTAAAGTTGGTAAGCTAATTTGAGGTTTTGCAGTTGGATTTCGCTGCTGACAAATTGCTCATAAAACTGCGGAAACGCTCGGTTAAAGCGCTTGAGAAGTTCTAGTGTAGATGGTTTTAAACCCGAAGCCATAATTGAGGAGAAGGTGCGGGAAATATAATAGGTATGGACTGCTTTGTAAAACTTATTTAAACTTACCTAAAGCCATCTTTAGACACAATTCGGAGTTTACTTCCTACGCTGTTGGGTAGACGGCTAATCCCAAGATAAGTAGGCTATCCCCCTCAAGCCGAGGGTTCCCAGTTTAAAATGTTGATGCTGGCGTTGAAATCACGATCTAAAGATATGCCACAAGCAGGACAGTCAAAAGTCCGAATGCTTAGTGGCATATCTTTTTTAGTGCCACAATTCGAGCAAGTTTTAGTGCTGGGGAACCATTGGTCTACCAGCACTAAATTTGCCCCATACATTTTGCACTTATAATCGAGTTGACGCTTAAATTCGTAAAAACCTAGATCCGATATTGCCCCAGCCAGCTTGTGATTCGCCATCATGCCCTGAACGTTCAAACTTTCAATCTTAATTAGCTTAAAAGTTTGGGCTAAATAAGTTGTTAGCTTGTGAAGAAAGTCTAAGCGAATACGAGCTATCCGTGCATGGAGCCGACGGATTTTATGGTAGGTTTTGCGCTGATTTTGGGAGCCTCTTACCTGTTTTGATGCTTGGCGCTGCAAGGTAGCAAGCTTGGTTTTCGCTTGTTTTAACGGCTTCGGCGCATCAAAGACCTGCTGAGTAGACAGCGTGGCAAAAGAATTAATGCCTACATCGATTCCTACAGAGCTTTCAGATTGTTGCACTGGCAAACGTTCGGCATCAACGCCAAAGGAAAGAAACCAACGACTTCCTTCTTTGGAAATCGTAAAAGTTTGAGACACATAACCGCATTCTAAGGCCTCGTAGAGTCGAAAAGTTCCCAAGGTAGGAATCTTGATAGTGCTGCCAGCATTTAGTAAAACTTTGCCGTTAGACGAATCAACTGTAAAAGATTGACCGTCTCGGCGACTAGCAAATTTTGGATGACCTGCCTTTCCAGAGCGATACCGACTAAAAGCATCTTTCAAGTCAATCAAAGCATTTTGATAAACGCGACTAGATAATTGATTCATCCAAGCGAATTCAGGCTGTTTCTTGACGTAGTTGGTGAGAACTTTTTTGACTTCGTTAAGTACCTTTGAGTCTGTGAATTGTCCCTCGCCATACATTTGAGTCCGCAAGCTCAACCCCATGTTAAACACTACCCGCCGAAATCCTGCGTGTTTTGCCATCAAGGTCGCTTCCCGGTTATTCAATTTGAGCGCTCGCTTGACGGCAAACACAAAACTTCTCCTCAACGATTAAGTATGGATATTTTTAGCGAACTATTTGGTACTTAAGTCTTGCTCTTCCATGCCTTATGGCAATGGGATTTTCGATTCGACGATTCGACTTAAATTGTGCCCGTCTCCTCACTAAAAGCCAAAGTCAAATCTGTCAGAGAACTTATCACGAGAATGTCACCGTGGCGCCATTCCAGTGGTATTTCCCACCAAGGGTATAAGTTCCGGCGCGATCGGCGGCACTCAAAAGAAGCATTTCCCAAAATGCCTCTGTCCTGGTTCGGCAACAAATTTTACCTTAAAAGCGGGTTGTCCGGGCACTGGCTAGCAGAACAGTTCTACCAAACTTGACAGAATCAAAAAAGCGCAGACTCAATGTTGGACGACAAATCCCTGTTTTCGGCGTAAGATGAGTGTACCGTAAACTGTTCCTCAAGAAGCTACCGGCAATTGATCCTACGCCGATCGGAGTGGGTTTATCTGTCTGGTTCTCTTTCTCGTCGTCCAACTTCTACTACCTTAACCGCGCCTGCATGGGTTTTTGGAAAAACTTATTTAGTAGTTCTGAGTCTGCCTCTGTACCCCAAACAGCGGATTTTGAGGAAGATGTGGCTGTTGGGTTAGGCGATCCGCTTTCCCCAACGTTTCGCAAACCCGCCAGCGGCAACGCTCGCATCTTTTTCAGTTGCGATCGGGACATTGACCTCTACGAACTCGAAGAACTTTGTAATGCAGTGGGTTGGTCCCGCCGTCCCCTGCGTAAAGTCAAAAAAGCTATTCAGCACAGCTTCCTAGTCGTCTCTATGTGGGAGATGCGGGGCAGCCAGCGACGGCTGGTGGGTTTCGCCAGAGCGACTTCAGACCACGCTTTTAATGCCACGCTTTGGGATGTGGTAGTTCATCCTGACTACCAGGGCAAAGGCATGGGCAAGGCGCTGATGAAATACATCATTAAAAAACTCCGCAGTGAAGATATCAGCAACATTACCTTATTTGCTGACCCTCAAGTGGTGGATTTTTACCGCAATTTGGGCTTTATGTCCGATCCAGAGGGGATTAAAGGTATGTTTTGGTATCCAGATTAGCAAGCGAGGTGCAGGTCGGCGTTGATTTGTTGAGGATATACAATACAATATTGACGCTGCCAACACCGAATGCACCTGTGCGCTGCGGTCAGTGAGGCGTGGATGTATCTCGGCATCAGGGCCGTTATGAAGCTCTGCAAGTATTGTCAGTCGATTTGAGCAGAGCACGATAGGAGCTAGGGGCTGGTATGGGTTTTTGGGTGGGATCAAACCGCACAACCTAAAAAAAACTTCGCCTTAGCTGCATCGAGAACTAAATATTTAATAAAGCTTGACAAGCAAGCGGTTTTGTGCGTTAATTGTTAGAGGTTAGCTAACTATAACACCGGGATGTAGCGCAGCTTGGTAGCGCGCCTGCTTTGGGAGCAGGATGTCGCAGGTTCAAATCCTGTCATCCCGATCGCACAATGTTAAAGAATAGATTGAAGCAGAACTGTCTCTGATGTTTACATTTCGTCAAAATGAAAACAAATTGAGGCAGTTTTTGCCGATCGTGTTAAGTCGCCAGTCTTTGCGTTAATGTGTTTCAGGATCGCTCCTGATGGAAAAAACATGAAATCATTAGTTCGTTTGGGCGCAATATTGGGAATTGTCGGCAGCACTCTGCTGGGTTCCTTAGCAACAGACAATATGTCGGCGCTAGCAATCCCCGAGGCGCAAATTTTGGAAAAGTTGCAATCTGTGCCGGTATTTACGATTACGGATGCTCAGGGTGCGTTCCTGACGGGTTCTGTCCCCAAACAAGGTCAAGGTCAAAGCGGCAATACTTCGGTAGTGGTAATTTTTATCAGCCAGAAAGATGCTCAAGCTTACGCCGAAAAACTAAAAACGACAGATCCTCAGTTGGGGGCGTTGGCGCGCGTGAGACCCTTGTCACTGGGAGCAGTTTATCAGATCGCTCAAGCAAATAAAGGCAAGCCGGATGAGGTGCAGTTTGCTTTTGTTCCGACTCCGCAGCAAGTGCAGTCGGCTAAAACTGTACTCCAGCAAGCTGGGCAACAAGTTAACGAGTTAAACGGTGTACCTCTGTTTTTTGCCACTGGGGGCCCGGAAAATGGCTATTTGACGATTCAGCAGGGTCAGAAAGAGGAAATTCCCCTGTTTTTTAACAAGGAGGAATTGCAGGCAATGGTGGAACTTTTCAAGCAGCAGCAGCCGAATGTAACTACTTCAATTAAGATTGAGGTGGTGAACTTGGAGAGGGTTTTGGAAGCTTTGCGTACTGAGAACGACCCGTTTTTGAGCCAAATGATTTTGATTCCGTCGCGGGAGTCTCTGGAATTTGTGCGATCGCTCCAACCTGCCGGTGCGGGCCAAAATCCACAGGTTGCTCCGGCTCCAGCTCGACCAGCTCCAGCTCCGGCTCCAGCTCGACCGGCTCCAGCTCCGGCTCCAGCTCGGCCGGCTCGCTAATAGTTAGTCAGCAGTCATTAGTCATCAGTCATCAGTTATTACTCATGAAATAGTAGGTTGGGTTTCTCGACTCAACCTACTATTTACTAATTACTAATTACCAGTTAGCAATTAACAATTACCCCTTCCAAAAAAGTATTATGTTTGTTTCTGGTTTAGAGCTTTGGCAGTGGGTGAATCAAGCTAAAACAGAGGCGATTACCTATGACATTCCCCTAGCAGAAATCGACTGGCTGCTGCAAGAGCTGGCTGGTTTGGATAGGTTGGCTCTGCGTTTGGAGTCGTTTAAAGATTTGCCAAAAATTGAATTAAAGTTGTCTTTATCTGAACTTGCTCAATTGTGGCAGCGGCGCTTACAGGAACGGGTGCCGGTGCAGTATTTAACGGGAGTTGCACATTGGCGGCATTTTTCGCTCAAAGTAACGCCGGCGGTGCTAATTCCGCGTCCTGAAACGGAATTGCTGATCGATTTGGCTGTAGAAGCTGTTAAAAGCCGTTTAGAAGCAGAAAATATCAATCAAAAATCTACCCCCCCCAACCCCCCCTTACTAAGGGGGGGAGAAGATTTAAACTTCTCCCAGCTTCGGGGGGGAGAATTTGCCAAATCGCATTGGGTGGATTTGGGGACGGGCAGCGGGGCGATCGCGATCGGCTTGGCTTCTGCGTTGACAAATGCTAGGGTTTATGCGGTAGATTGCAGTTCGGAAGCTTTGGCAGTGGCTCGACTGAATGCTGAGAATTTGGGCTTTGAATCGCGAATTAATTTTTATCAAGGTTCGTGGTGGGAACCGCTAGAATTTCTCAAAGGTCGCGTTAGCGGCATGGTGTCTAACCCGCCTTACATCCCCAGCAACACGGTTCTGACTCTACAACCGGAAGTTTTGAAGCACGAACCTCATCTGGCCTTAGACGGTGGTTTTGACGGGTTAGATTACATCCGGCATTTGGTAGAAACGGCTCCCGATTATTTAGAATCGGGGGGAGTTTGGTTGATTGAGATGATGTCGGGACAGGCTGAGGCGGTAGCTGATATGCTGCAAAGTCACGGGAGTTATGGCAAAGTTCAGATATTTTCTGATTTAGCAGGAGTCGATCGGTTTGCCTTAGCCTACCGTCTTTAGGTTTCAAGAATATGTCGTACTTCAAAAATCTAAAATCTAAAATCTAAAATGGCATGACACAAGTTTTGATCGACTCCTTGATTCAAGGGGCAATTTCTGGCAATCATATCGTCAGCTTTCCTACAGATACTGTACCCGCTTTGGCTGCGCGTCCCGATCGCTCGGAGTTGATTTTTGCAGCTAAACGTCGCAGTCAAGACAAACCGCTGATTTTGATGGCAGCATCGGCGAGGGCCTTGTGGCCTTACGTGCAGGGAAGTCCAGCAGAGTTAAACTTGTGGCAGCAAGTAGCCGAATCCTATTGGCCGGGGGCGTTAACTTTGGTGCTGCCGGCTTCAGCCAAAGTCCCGGCGGCTCTCAATCCCATTGATCGAACTACAATCGGAGTACGAGTGCCTGACTTTCCCCTTGCCCTCAAGATTCTAGAGCAGACAGGCCCTTTGGCTACTACCAGCGCTAATTTATCCGGCCAGCCGCCTCTGGAATCGGTGGCAGAAATTGAGGCTCAGTTTCCTGAAGTCTTGACATTAGTTCCTTCGGAATTAGCAACAGCGACAACAGCTTCGAGTTTGCCTTCGACTGTGGCTAAATGGACGGGCAGCGAGTGGGAAATATTGCGACAAGGCGCGATCGAGTTAGAATGCTAAAAGCTAAACTCCAAGGCAAAGCAATATGGCGCCGATCGGCTGGAGCAACTTTATATATTTAGGTATGGGACTGGGGCTGGGTTTGGGAAGCAGTTTGATTTGGCGCCTGCGGCAAAAAAGCTCGCAACAGCCCGAACCGGCGCCCAAAGTAGCCCCACCTCCTCAAGAAATTCACTTAGAGAAGTTTGATGCCCTTTCCGAGCAACTTAAGCAAACTCAATTGGCTTATCAGATGGCATCGGAGATGAGCCAATTTAAGGCGGGTTTTTTGGCTCGAACTTCTCACGAGTTGCGATCGCCCCTGAGCACTATGATTGGTACGCTGCAATTAATTCTCTCGGATTTGTGCGACGATCCTGCTGAGGAACGAGAGTTTGTCGAGCAAGCTCACGTCGCGGCACTCAAGCTGGTGAAATTGATAGATGAAATTATCTCTGTTGCTAAAACTGAACACGGCACTGACAGGATGGATATTGAGCCGATTCAGTTAGCTAAGGTTTTTGACGAGGTTGATGATTTAACTTACTTGCAAGCTGCTAATCGCGGCATTCGTTTGGAGATATTGCCGCCTGATCCGGAGATTTATGTCTTGGCAGATTTGCCGAGGTTTAGGCAAGTTTTAGTCCATTTGGTAGATACTGCTGTGGCTCAGATGGAGGAGGGGAGTATTTCTGTGTCTGCCCATGCTTCGCCGGAATCTGGATACGTTCACATTTGGGTGGATGATCAGCGTTCCGTGAGTGCTTGGAGCGAGTCTTGGGATTTGCTGAAGCACGATTTGGAGTGTGATGTTACTAAGAGCAGCGATAATTCTCAGGTGTCTTCTGGAATGAGGTTATTGATGAATCAGACTCTTTTAAGTTTGATGAGCGGAAAGTTGGAGGTTCTGGCTGTGCCTTCTGAGTCCGAAGAGTGCAATTTTAACCGGACTCAGTGTTCTATTCCTTTGGCAACTTTGTGATGAAGAAAGTTCGGCCACGCGCAATGTACGGGATCTAACGGAGGTGGGGAAGAGGGCAAAAAAATTAACAGATTTAAGGGAGGGCGGGAAGAGGTTCGAGGGAAGATGAAATAAGGAAATTATTTATAGGGAGTAAGGTGCGCCCTTACGCACCCTACATATTATAGATTTTGATGCCAATCTGGTGATTATTTAACAATTAGCAGTTAGCAATTCGCCGTTGCTAATTTCTAATTCGAGATTCTCTTCTAGAAGCTGATTTTCAAGTACCATTGTGGTGCTAGCGTTTTGTTGAAAACCGATGCGCTCGTAGAAGCTTTGTTTGTAAGTTGTCATCAGGTAAACTCGCTCTACTCGGCACATCCGAGGGTGACTCAAGACGGTTTGCACTAATTTACGGCCGAGTCCTGCACCTTGGTAATCCGGGTGAATGGCGACATCCCAGATGGTAGCTCTATAGATCCCATCTGAGGTGGCTCTGGCAAAGCCGATCGCCCGTGAGCCGTCCCAAACTGTAACAACTGGTTCGCTGTTGGCGATCGCAATTTCCCAATCTTCTATCTTGCGTTCCCTCGCCCAAAAGGCGGCGGCTTTAAATAGTTCTTGGATCTGTGCGATGTCGGCGCGATCGCGACCTATACAAAATTGAATGTGACTGGAATCCCTAGTCGTTGATGTCATGCTCAATCTGCCTTCAAGTTGTATCTAAACTGTGTTACTTTTACTGTTTTACAGGAGTGAAAGTTGATTTTGCTTGGGAATGATCAATGGTTGAATTCCCATTTACACAACTATTTTTAGTTATACATATTTTCTAACTAATTTCGGTGATTATTAATACTTTTTGGGGTAAATTTTGTAAAAAAGTCTTTGAGTCAAAATTCCCAACTTATAACTCATACTATTTGAGATTTTAGATGGGAATGACTGATTTTTTAGGGGTTTGGAGTTTGTCTATAGAGAAACCGGGTTTTTTCCTAGCAATACTTCGTTACAACTAAAATGTTGCACCATTCTCAATAAGCTTTTTATGAACAGGCTTTCCGGCCTGTTCCACAAAGAGTGAATTTTCTTGGGGAACAGGCGGGAAAGCCTGTTCCTGAGAATGGTGCCATATCTCAGTTACAGCCCACTGAAACGGTAAAAACCCGGTTTCAATGCGTCGTGTATCGGTAAGCGTAAGCTATAGCTAGTGTCTTGCCTAATTGCTCAAAAACCATCTATCGATAGAGGTATTGACTCCACGAAAACACCCGAAGATTGTGCGGTGGAGTCAAATCTCTAATCTCTAATCTCTAATCAAGTGAATCAGTTTTGCAGCCAGCGGGCGGCATCTTTGGCGTGATAAGTCAAAATCAAATCACAACCAGCACGCTTGAATCCTGTCAAAGTTTCCATCACTACTCTTTCTTCATCTATCCAACCGTTGAGGGCGGCGGCTTTCACCATCGCATATTCCCCAGAAACGTTGTAAGCAGCAACTGGCAGGTTAGTTGCTTCCTTCACGCGCCAGATGATGTCCATGTAAGCTAAAGCCGGTTTAACCATGAGCATATCTGCGCCTTCGGCAATGTCGAGAGCAATTTCTTTCAGAGCTTCGCGGCCGTTTCCGGGGTCCATTTGATAGGTGCGCCGATCGCCAAATTGCGGAGCAGAATCTGCAGCATCCCGGAACGGGCCATAATAAGCTGAGGCGTATTTTGCCGCGTAAGACATGATGGGAATATCTTCAAATCCAGCACTGTCCAATCCTTCGCGAATTGCGCCGACAAAACCGTCCATCATTCCCGAAGGTGCGATAATATCTGCACCGGCTTTAGCTTGAGCTACTGCGGTTTTCTTCAGCAATTCTAGTGTGGGATCGTTCAAGACGCGGCCGCTTAAATCTCCGACTTCCAAATAGCCGCAGTGACCGTGACTGGTATATTCGCACAGACAAGTATCGACCATGACGATTAAATCTGGTACGGCTTTTTTAACTGCTTCCGTCGCTTTTTGGACGATGCCACAATCGTGCCAAGCACCTGTTGCGTCTGTATCTTTATCTGCGGGAATGCCGAATAAAATAATCGCGGGAATGCCGAGGTCGTAGACTTCTTTTGCTTCTTCTACTATTTTGTCTACCGATAGCTGGTAAACTCCCGGCATCGATGTGACTTCTTTAGCAAAAGCTTCCCCCGGTACAGCAAATAGGGGGTAAATTAAATCGCTGGTTGTCAAGATATTTTCGCGTACCATCCGGCGGAGTTGGGGATGGTTGCGGAGGCGGCGGGGGCGGTGAGTTGGAAACATAATGTTTTTTTTACGGTAGATAAAGCCCTGTTTTTGAGGACTCGCGGCGTTTCTTTAAAAGTCTAGAGCTTATTGTTGGCAGATCGCCCTTTACATAAGTAAACTTCTGTAAAACCCGCGATGTCCATTGTTCGTAGTCAGGAATGCCAGTCCTTTCTAGGGTTTCTCGTTTGCAGACTCAGGCCTAACTGTGGTTGGATGGGTTGGTACGGATATCTCGCTGGCTTCATACCTATAACCAGGCTGCCCAGAAGCGAGGATAGACTGTAAATTATAAATGTATCGAATAGTAACGGTCTTATGTACAAGCAACTAATTTCAAAGATCAAACCGCTTTTGAAATCACTATTTGCGATCGGTCTGGTACTGACGCTAGCCCTCGGTAACGCTGATGGAGCTCTGGCGGCCCGCAGCGGAGGACGCATCGGGGGCGGATCTTTTGGAGCTCCGGCGCGCAGTTACTCGTCTCCTAGTCGCACTTACGCACCGTCGGGAGGGGGCTACTATCCGGGTGGTGGCTTTGGAGGTGGCTTCGGTTTCCCGTTCTTGCTGCCGTTTTTTGGCTTTGGGGGTGGGTTTGGCGGCCTGTTCTCGATTTTGATTTTTATCTCGATTGCTAATTTCCTCGTCCAAAGCTTCCGCCGCGCCGGGGGCGGAACTGACGAACTCGGCAACAGCGCCTCCACTACCACGGTATCTGTCGCCCGCTTGCAAGTCGGTTTGCTAGCAGAGGCCCGCGGTTTGCAGACCGAACTCGACTCCCTAGCGCTAAAAGCGGATACCGATACCGCAGCAGGTCGCGCTCAAGTGCTGCAAGAATCTACTCTGGCGCTGCTGCGGCATCCTGAATACTGGGCTTACGCGGGCGCTGAATCTGTGCAAACTCGCTTGGAAGCAGCCGAAGCTAAGTTTAATCAATTTTCTTTGGCAGAACGCAGCAAATTTACTGAAGAAACGCTCTCGAATTATAACAATCAGCTCCGGCAAGCAGGGAGCAGCAATATCCTGCCAGGTTTGCAGGAAAATGGGGCGCTGGTTGCTTCTGATTTGAATTCAGATCCTGGGGAATTTATTGTGGTGACGGTGATTGTCGGTACTCAAGGTAAATTGCAATTGCCAGCAGTGAAAAACTCTGAAGATTTGCGCCAAGCTTTGCGTCAGATTGGGGGAGTATCGAGCGAGCAGTTGCTGGCGGTTGAGGTGCTGTGGACTCCTCAAGCCAACGGGGACACTCTGACTGCTGACGATATGTTGGCCGGGTATCCTGATTTGCGATCGATTTAGTGAGCAAGACTGGGCGCGGAGCATTGTCTGCCGCGCCCCATCCTGGAGCCAAGCTGGGCGGGTTAACCCCATTGCTTTTGAGACGGGAATTTCGCGGGATGTTGGGGAGGTCGATCGAGTTAAAAAAGATTGTTTAACAAATGCTAGTATTGAGAGATTATGTTTCAGCGTGATTCATCTGCTATTGGCAAAGCCTGCCCAATATGGGTTTTGCGAAGAAGTTAGGCAGGATAAAAAAAATGTATTAAGCGAGGACTGCTTCGGAAGAAGTTGCGCTCGCGCGTCATCTAAATTTTATATAAATAAGAAGCGATCGAGAGCTAAAACTTATGGCCGACAGCAGCAGAAAAAAAGCACTTTTTATTTTGAGCCAGTTAAATAATGACGATATCAACTGGATCGTCCAAAAAGGCAAAAAGGAAGTTCTAGATCCGGGCGGGATTTTGATCTATGAAGGGAGACAGATAGATGCGCTCTACATTGTTTTGAAGGGGAGTTTGAGCGTTTTAATCGAGGCTGAGCGGACTAGAGAACTCGCTAAAATAGCCAGCGGAGAACTGGTGGGAGAAGTCTCTTTCATTGATGCTCGCCCTCCTTTGGCAACGGTGAAGGCAATAGAAGAAACTCACTTGCTGGCAATTCCTAGGCGGCAGTTAGTCATCAAACTTCAAAACGATATGGGCTTTGCATCCCGGTTTTATTATGGAATTTCACTGTGTCTGGCAGACAGAATGCGCGGTACGATCCGACATATAGAATATGGTCGCAATATAGAATTAGATCAACCAGAATTTGAACGAGAGGATATCAATCCTAACGTTATGGAAAATTTGGCGCTAGCTGAGGCTAAGTTTAATTGGCTGAGGGAAAATGTTAAAGCTTAAGCAATTTTAAGGCGTTTTTAAGCTGGGTCTGAAAACTTGCCGATTGATACGGTCATTGAGAGATGTACGATGTAACTTCTCAACTCAAAAAACAGATGTGCAAAACGAAATAGGGGCGGGTCGTACCGGAAATATCGATCGATAATTGCCGGAACTATAAAAACCCGCCCCTGTGCTTTGCCGTTGCAACCTCGCGCGCCCAAATGCAACTACCAAGCACACAATCTAGATAATGCCCGGCCCTTTGCCGCGGGTGTCTGCATCCATTGTCAGTTTTCCTTCTTCGCCTTTTTTATCTTTGATTTCTGCGAGAATTCGAGCGCGTTCTTCAGCTTCGGCTTCTTCTTTTGCTCTCAAATCGCCCGGTTCGTTGATGTACATTTCCGGTTCTATCGCGTAATTGTTAACTAGACCTTCTTTGTCTACTGTATAACCATCTGTAGTGTGAATGCTTTCGTCATCGGTTTGGTCATCAGTTTTTGCACTCTTCTGCTTCCCTTCGGTGGTTGTGTGCATGAAGTTAGCACCTTCCCGTTCTTGCCGCGCTGCTGTCTCAGCAGGAGTAATGCCCCTGTCGTAGTGGGGGGCTTCCATATTGGCTTCGATTTGTTCGTCGGCAGGTGTTGATTTGCTAACTTCTTTTTTGGGGGGTATTGGTTGGCGATTAGTCATGATTTATTCCTGAGTTATCTTTTCAAAAAGGTCTTTGGCTTATGTTTAAATAATAAGTGTAAGCTAACTCATTAACAAACTATCTTTGGTTATAGTTTGCGAGAAATTGCTGCAATCTCCCATACATTTAGTGAGTCTTCCTCAAGACTGATAAATTTCTCTTTTTATTGAAAATTTCACATTTTCCTACTCTTTGACATCTATCTAAAGACAGATAATATCCTTTCAGGTCAATTACCTCTAATCAAGGGGTTTGTAGTGAGGACTTGGGTCTTCAGATTTTTATCATGACTAAAGTCCAATGGCACAGAAAAAGGCTTAATCACGCCCTCCGTTTAGCTTTCAAGACAGAGGGAGGTTCCTGCATTCGAGGATACGGTTTCGGCCTGGGTTTCCAAACACTAGATTCAGAACGCTCAGGTTGAATCGTGAGTAAATTAGTTGCCACCTGTTCCAAAAGTAATTGACGCCATTGTCGCTGTTGGCGTTTTCCTGTAGTTGCCAACAGCATCAATAACAGATTAAACTGCTGCGAAAGTTGATTGGAATGAGAGTTGAAAAACTGTATTTTCTGACAAAGATACAGCCTGCCACATAATGGTACGTAATCAAGTGTAAGCTAATCAGTATGTCCAGATTTCTTTTCTCACCATCACCGGAGTTTTAGCTGTTAAAATCTCCATTTTTAACGTAGTTTTGAGATAGGGTCAATTAATTGCTGCTGCTGACCAACGAAACCCAGATAAACAAGTCAACTTTTCAACAGTATAGCGTTTGGTATCCACCAATATTGTCACTACAATGATAGGCTCAGCTCTGAAGCCAGGGCGCTTAATTCGCCATACTTTCCGGACGATGAAACTAGACGGCAATGCCTCGAATTCCTCCAAAGTCATGTGGGTTGGGACAATGTTGGGGCTGATTCCCGACGACTTTTTGAGCGCCAATTTCCAACTTTTTTCCCCGCCCTTAAGTCAGTTTTACGGAAATGATTTTTACGGCAAACAGCATATTCTCCTGGCTGTTTCACCACAAATAAATCGACATAATTACCCTAAGCTTGCTCTGGCAATATCACATCGTCGGGGACTAAATTTGCATAAATCAAACGGCTGATCACAATCTCACTGCTCACCTGCGTCAGCTATGCCAGCGGATACCACAGCCAAGCGTGAGCAATCAAAAGAGTACCACTATTTTAGCGATGGTTCATCCACACCCAGCTTTTTGATTGCTGTGTTGCGGATACTCGGCTTGATTAGCAGCAGTATAATTCATCAACACTTTTGTCCCATCTAGTACCCGCACCCGTCGTCCACACCATTGTTGTTCTATGGGAACTTGCTTTTCTCTCTTCCTCTGCGACTATGGGTACTAACTGTTGAACGAGTTTATCTGGTAGTCGCTGACGAGCTTTACTGTATGCCCCGGTATCAGAAGAAGGAGGCTGGACTCCGGCGGCACTGAGCCACGTACTCATCCGCTTCACGGCCCCACTCAAACTTTTGTCGGGAGCGAGTACCTGGGATATCATCACCCACAATGTGACTATCGGTGTGTAGATGCTTTGGTCGTAGGTGATTTTCTCGTTCGCTAGAAGCTCCTGGACTTTGGTCATAACGGTGAACTAAAATATTGTGTAAGTTAATCGCATTTCGCCAATCAATTTCGGGATGAAACTGCTGAAACTCGATCAAAACTCTGCGAGCTGCTTCGCCCAAAATCCCCAACTGCCGCTCTACGGCACTTTGCATAAAAACACTTTCCAGGTAAGTGTCGTAAGAAGCATCAGCAGTAAACTGTTGAATCCGACGGATTGCTTGCGCCATGTCCCAAAGTGAAGCGCTATCCCGATCGTTCGCTGGCATAAATCACTCGATGCGTTTTCAAAATGTTCGATCGCCGATAGGGATTTTTTAACTGCTTGTTTTCCACCAAATCTATAGAACGGTGAAATAAATCCTCTATCTCTTCCTGCATACTCAATAAATGAGACAGCGTGAGGCGGTGCGAGGGCTCGTAAGTAACTAATACATCCACATCGCTATCAGGGCGAAAATCATCCCGCAGCACGCCCGCCAAACAGGGCAAACTCGACAATGTTCCAGCGCTGGCAAAATTGCGCGATCGCATCTAAAGAAACTTTTAGGCGATCGCTCACTAGAGATTGTAAATCCGCTTGTAACTCAATCATGGGCGAGTCAACCTCAGACTACAAAATTCAGAGAATCCAAGCATTGCTATAGCAGCCGCTAATTTACCACACTTGAGCATCCCAGACACATTTAAGTTTTCGATGCAAACAAAATTTACTAGACTTACTGATAAGATGAGAGGAGCTAGATTGAGAGGTCATCTTATGTCGCCGATAAAACAACGCCTTCTAGAAGCGATCGAACGGACTCCTGAATCGCTTTTAGAGTAAACCCTGACATTCCTGGAATTTTTGACCAGTCGGACACAGACCGCCCTCGCCCCAGACTTCGACTCGGATTTTGACTCAGACACCGACTCCAACGACAAAATCCTCGCTGACCTGAAAGCCTCCCTCCACCAAGCCAAAGCGGGACAAACCTTCCCCATCGATGAGCTCTGGGACGGCATCAATGTCTGATATGCCAGTCCAACTCAAATTCACCGCACTCTTCAAATGTCGCCTCAAAGGACTCGCTAAAAAGTATCGCCAAATTCAAACCGATGTTAAGCCCGTCCTCGATTCAGATTATCCAAGGAAACTTCATCGGAAACCAGATTACAGGCACCCCATACACCGTTTACAAAGTCCGGGCTAAAAACAGCGATGCCCAAGTTGGTAAGAGCGGTGGCTATCGTTTGATTTATCAAGTTGAATCACCGACTCAGGTTGTTTTACACCTGATTTACTCGAAATCAGAACAAGCAAACGTCTCGGCCGAGGAAATCCAAACTGCGATCGCACAATACCACGCAGAACCAGGCGAATAAGACATTTTTCAAGTCTAAACTTTGGATATCGCCGACATTGATATCACATATGGCCCAAGTCCCGACCTTCTTGCGGCAGCAGTGTATCTTTGAGAGTTGACACAAATTTTTTAAACTTGTGCTAACTCTTGACTACATACTGACTAGAGTGAAAAATATGCAAAAACGCAAGCAACAAACAAACCAACCTATGAACTTTTCCCAGAAGTCAGGCGGCAAAAGTGCCACACCCCCAAAAATCAACTCTACACAGAATCTCACCGCCGCAGGATTACGGAAATTACTTTTTGCCGCCGGAATAGCCTCTCTGTGCGCTAGCTGTCAAAATCCTGAAGCACCCACCGCCACAACTCCCGGAGGCAGCCCCGGAAGCAGTCCCGCAGCCACTCCCGTCGCAGTCAGCAGCCCCGGCGACCCAAATACTGTCAAAATTGTCTCCATGCTGCCCATGACAGGCAGCGCCCTGGGTCAAGCTCAAACAATGGTCAACGGCATCCAACAAGCCCTCGCCGAAACCAACTCGAAAGCTTGCGACGGCAAAATCCAAATCCAATACGAAGTTTATGATGACGCCACCGCCGCCGCCGGCAAATGGGACCCAGCCCAAGTAACGTCAAACTCCAACAAAGCCGTGGCTGACGGTTCGGTAGTTGCCGTCATCGGTCACTATAACTCCGGTGCAGCCAAACTTTCCATTCCAGTGCTCAACCAAGCTAACATCGTCATGATCAGTCCGGCTAACACTTATCCGGGACTGACTAAACCAGGAAAAGGCGAAGCCAAAGAACCCAACGTTTATTATCCCGCTGGTACTCGGAATTTCACCCGCGTTGTCCCCGCTGACGACCTTCAAGGTGCTGTAGCTGGCAACTGGGCGAAGTCTTTGGGCGTGCAAAAAGTCTACATTCTCGACGACCAAGAACTCTACGGCAAAGGCATCGCTGATGTTTTTGAAGCAACTTCTAAAAAGTTGGGAATTCAAGTCCTCGGAAGAGAGGGAATTGATATTAAAGCTAGCGACTATAAGGCGTTAATGAATAAAATCAAAGCTTTAAATCCCGACATGATTTACCTTGGAGGCACTACTCAAAGCAATGCGGGACAAATAATTAAAGACATGAGAAATGTCGGAATGACGCCTGATGCAGTTAAGTTCATGGGGCCCGACGGCATTAAAGAGCAAGCTTTAATTGACGCGGCAGGCAAAGATGCCGAAGGAGTTTACGCTACTTTTGGTGGCTTGCCTCCTCAAGAATTGACTGGTGCGGGTGCGAAGTGGTACACAAGTTACAAGGCAAAATATAATGCTGAACCGGAAGCTTATGCAGCTTACGCCTATGAAGCTGCTAAAGTTGCGATCGGCGCAATTAATAAAGTTTGCAAAAATGACCGTGCTGCTATCCGCGAAGCTGTCTTGGCAACTAAAGATTTTAACGGGGTACTCGGCACTTGGAGTTTTGACACCAACGGCGACACGAGCTTGACTACAATGTCAGGAAATGTTGTTAAAGGTGGCAAGTGGGAGTTCGTGAATGCGCTCAAGACGGAATAATTAGTCAGTTGTCAGTTGTCAGTTGACTGTTGTCAGTAGTGATTTTAACTGGTTCCTAGGCTCTGCTTAGGAACCAATGTAACTCTTGGTCTGCTGGGCTTTCCGATCCGAAAAATTGGAGGTAGAGCCTCCGAATCCGCGTTTCTAATATCTGCCTAGAAACGAGTAGAATGAATGTTCCTAATGGCCAATGCCCAATTCCCAATTACTCAAAAACATGAAGAACTGGAAAAGTATTTTCTTATATCTAGGTGTATTTTATATAGTTTTGCTATTAGGGCCGATCGCAGGATTTGACCTGCCAAAAATTGTTGGAGAAATAGTCAGCAATCCTGAAGTTTTTATCCAACAATTATTAGTTGGTCTGGTCAACGGCGCGCTGATTGCAATTATTGCTTTGGGCTACACTATGGTTTATGGCATTATTGAGTTAATCAATTTTGCTCACGGCGATTTGTATATGTTGGGTGCTTTTGCTTCCCTAACCGTGTTCGGGGCTTTTGGGATGCAAGATGGCGCACCTTTGGCTATTGCTATACCGGTGATGTTAGTTGCTTTAATTGTATGTTCGGTATTTTGTGCTGGACTCAATATTGTTGTGGAAAAGTACGCTTATCGGCCTTTGCGAAATGCTCCCCGTTTGGCTCCTTTAATTTCAGCGATTGGAGTTTCTTTTATTTTCCAAAATATGGGTCTGTTTTGGGGAGGATTGAAAGCTTTTATTCCAGTGATGGGTTCTAATTCGGCGGCTCCGAAAAGCTTTCCCGATTTGTTGCCGCGAGTTGATATTCTAAAGTTTTTGGGAATTCAAACGAGTATTGTATTTACTACGAAAGATTTAATTGTGTTGGTGGTGGCTGTGGTATTGATGGTTTTGCTTCATGTTTTTGTCCAGTACACTCGTCTGGGAAAGGCGATGCGGGCAACGGCTCAAAGCCGCGATGCTGCTAAAATTATGGGGATTAATGTAGATCAGATTATTGCTCTGACTTTTTTGATTGGTGGAGCTTTGGCGGGTTCGGCGGGAATTTTGGTTGGTTTGTACAACAATACTATTGTGTTTACGATGGGGTTTACGGCGGGTTTGAGGGCTTTTACGGCGGCGGTTTTGGGGGGAATTGGCAATATTGTGGGGGCGATGTTAGGAGGGGTTTTGATTGGGTTGCTGTCGTCTTTGAGCGATCAGTATTTGTCGAGTCGCTGGACTAATGCTTGGGTGTTTGGGGTTTTGGTGGTGATTTTGGCTTTTCGGCCTGGGGGTTTGTTGGGCGAGAATGTTCAGGAAAAGGTTTGAAATTGCTGGGTTTAAATAATGGCAAGAGATACTTATCGGGACTTAAACAAAAAATACGAGCTAAATGAGTTCTAATGCTTGAAGAGCAAGCATATAACGTTAAAGAATGAGCAATGAAAGAGACGACCCCCGCCGCGATGCCCCCCTGCTTTGATAAATGGTGTCAAAGATTTGACGATATCTTTGGTCATCAAGCCCAAAAACGGGAGTTGAGGAACTATTTAGGCGGATTATTGGGAGATCGGGAGCGAAAAAACCTCTCGCAGATGGCGACAAACGCCTTGGCGAGTAATTTACCACAAATTACACCATTTTTTAACTGCCGCGCCCTGACGGGGTTCTCAACCCGTCAGCAATTTGATATTATTGATAGGCATTGCTTAAAGTTGTGCTGTGATTCAAGGTCAAAAAATCAAGGCAATGGGAATTCTAAAATATGTGGCTAAGTTAACTGAATACGGGCGATCGACACGTCGCCCTAGTAGTTTTTGAATTGGATTATATGGTCAGTGTTGGGTTCCGCGAAGCGGAGGGAGTTGGCAGGGAAGGCAAGTCAAGACATTATTACGCTCATTAATCGGAATTAGGCGCAATAAACTACGATTTTTCAGAGGGGTATGATGGCTATGTCCTTGATTCTATCAAGGTTTTGACTCTTGTTGTCACCCCATCAGGGGTAATGCTTGTATCACAGTTTAAATGCACAACCGCTTATATGGATTGTCCAGTGCCCCACTCACTCATGCCATCTCAACAATCTACTCCCGACAAAGAAGCCCCCAAAGTCTCATGGTTCTAGCGCTTGGTTGTTTTAAGTTTGGGAGGAATTCGATAAATAACCCTGTTGGGTGTTTCTTGATAGAGTTCCAATGTTTTTTGAATGTATGCAACTAATTTAGGGTTATCTTTTGCAATTTGATTATTGTTATATTTAACAATTCCCATCCAATCTGCTCCCTTGGTAATCAAATCTTCCAAGATGGCAATTAAATTATCATCTGTTATGGGATATTTCCAATAAATACTATTCTTTCTCATGCTCTCTTGAGGACTCGAAGGAGGGAAAGCCCGATAAATAGCAGGAGGAAAAACCCAGCCACGTCGGCGACTATAATAGATAGCGACGGGATCGCCACCTCCAGCATTAGCTAGAGTAACAACAAGGTCACTTGGTTGAGTTATTTGCTGCAAAGCTATCCCTAGTTCGTAACCCTCTTTTGCCCAAGGATAATAGCACCATAGGTTTAACTGTGTATAACCTATTCCAGAAATGATTAGTAGTATTGCCGTTATGAGTGCTAATGCTGAAGATGAACCTCCGACTCGCTTGGCGAATGAAGCAAGTGCTATCAAACCATTTCCTGCTAGAGCTGCGGCGGCTGGGTTGATAATATTTAAGTTAGAGGGATTTAGGACGAGTTCTTGAGCACCAATGAAGTAATAAATGGCAAAAGCAAGTATCCACCAATGAAACATCGCTGGTACTGGTACAGCTACATTACTTGACTGCTCCTCAGATTCCTGGGTAGGAAGTTTATAATTAGGAGGAAGGAACAAACCAATAGCAACAAGGATCATAATGGGATATGTCCAAAGCCAGTTATAAATATGATTATATAGTTGAGGAAAGAAATATTTTTGTTGCCACCATTCACGTGAAGCAGGATCCCAGAGCCAGTTCCCGCTACCAGCAAAGTGGTAAGGCGGATAGGTGAGAGAAATATGCCTCGCCCACAAATAATAGGCAGCTACTGGCAGGAGGATGGAAATGGCAGCTACTCCAATTAATATCAGCTTTTTCGGGCGCAGTAATCCTCGATGACCCAGGACAACAAATATTGTATAGAGCATCGGAATGCCAATGATTAAACCTGGTAGTTTGGTTAAAAAGCCCCAAATTGCAAACAGGCTGGCAAGCAATAAATAGTGCCAGCGGTCAGTTTGTAGGTAAGCAATCAGCATCCAGAAACTTGTGACAACTAATGCAACCATTGCCGCGTCTGGAAGGAAAGACCGATCCAGACATATATTTCCTGGAAAAATTGCGATAATTGCAGCACTCATAAGAGCGCGATCCCGATCCCAAATACGAGAAACTAACTGATAGAAGGCAAATATTCCCCACAAGCTAAACAGGACAACGACGCTGCGTCCCACCCAATCATGCTGTCCCAATACAGTATAGAGAAGGGCTGTAATATAAGTAACTGTTTGAAATTCGCGTCCATTATAGCTAGGCCCTGGCCCATCCCAGCTAACTTCAGGGTAGAAGATATTCCCATTTCTGCGATAGAAATTTTCGGCCATCATGGCTGTGCTTGACTGACGCCAACTAAAGCTATCAATAAATGGCTGATTGATATGAATCAATCGCACCATAGCAGCCACTACCATAATTGATATCAGGAGATAAGTGGTGTTCCTATAAATTGGAATTTTCATCTTGGCTCTGATGATATAAAAAATATCTGACCTGTAAAGCTACGCAGTAAGGTAGTGGAACCTAGACAAGGGCAGCGCTAGATAACTAACCTTACACCTTGGAAGATATCTTGGTCAAGTGGAGTACGCTAACCAGCAAAGAGGGGGAGCCTTCACAGCCTGCTCCCCCAAAAGGTTGCAGGTTCTCTCCTGCGTAATTTTTTTATTGTCTGATATCGAGTTGTACTTGAAAATTCCTATTTATAAGTGCCAAAGAGAAATAGGAAGAGTCAACAGTTTTATCATGTATCTGAAGGATTCTCCCCAAGCGATCGCAGTTAGAGAAAACCGGCCTTACTGAAATTAGATATGATCAAGCCTAGGGAAAGAGCGAAAAAACGCGTTGCTGAAATTAGGTATGGATCAGATATGAAGGGGCGCATCTCGCAACTTGAAATAGTGCATCCAATAGCAAGCGAATTAAGTATGTCAGCATTTGTACTGATTTAGAGTAACAAGGCGTCTGGCGATGCAGTCTTGCCAGATAGTGTGGTAACCATTCGTAACAAGTTAGAAGGGAGTATATTTTGTCAATACCTCTTTGTATAGAAATCTAAGTGAATAATAATGATA
>NZ_JAUBTF010000078.1:26913-29159 GCF_036702355.1 Microcoleus sp. D3_18_C4 | reverse complement strand
CAAACCTTTTAAGTGGACATACAAGGGTAAAGTCTTGGCTGTTTAATAGTCTGTGTATTTACGCCGAGCTGTACTAGAAACTTTCAGCGATCGGCTAAAACAGTGGGGAAATGCCCTGACAGCAAATGGCGATATCCTACTTTATGGCTGCGATGTAGCCGCCGGAGAAGTTGGAGAAAACTTCGTAAAGCGCCTCAGTGAAATAACAGGGGCAGATGTGGCAGCATCTACCGACAAGACGGGGAATGCAGCACTAGGGGGCGACTGGGAACTGGAAAAAACCACCGGTTCAATTGAAGGCGGACTTGCCTTGTCCAGCGAAGTGATCGCAACCTATGCCGGTGTTTTAGCCACAGCCGTTCAATTTGACCTCACATCAGTATTCGATGGCGATGTCATTATCAACTACACGGGAGGAGTCACAGACACGACACAGAGCGGACTGGATTCCTCGGGGGGAACCCTAATAACTCAGTCCTTTGCCACATTTAAAGCCGGTGCTAATGGGAACGGTTTACCCGACAACGGCTTTTTCGCCACGAATGCTTACCATCCCGACGTTCAGCTAGGCTACAACAACACCAATAACGGCAACAACGCCAAAGTCCTCACAGCTAACGGCACATCCTTTAACTTTGCAGTTACGCCCAATCAGTATTCAGAAGTCCACCTGTTGGCCACCAGTTCCAATGGCGACGCTGGGATGCAGGTGACATTTAACTATAGCGATGGCACTACTGGGACAGCCACAGCCACAGTTCCCGACTGGTTTAACGAAATTACCACTGAATCATTTTCCAGTTACTATCTGATCGACGGAAGGGATAGGAGCTTTGATACAACTGGAACAAGTTATCATGATGCCAACGATGTTGCCCTATTTGGGTTTGGGTTCAATCCTAACCCAGCCAAAACGCTTCAAAGCATTACCGTCACTAAAACGACGGGTTCGTTAACTACTAATTATCTGGGAGTTTTGGGAGCCACAGGTGTTTTAGAGACCACAGCGCCGACAGCCGCCAGTTTCTCCCCCGCAGATAACGCCACTAATATTGCAGTTGCTGCTAATTTAGTTGTCACCTTGAGTGAAGCCGTACAAAAAGGCACTGGCAATATTGTCATCAAGAAAGTCTCTGACAACTCAGTGGTGGAAACTATAAATGTTACCTCCACAAATGTCACCGTTACTGGTAGTACCGTCACCATTAACCCAGTGGCAGATTTAGCGCAAGGTACTGGTTACTACGTTGAAATTGCTGCCGGTGCGATTAAAGACTTAGCTGGTAATAATTATGCCGGCACTACAGGCGCAACAGCCTGGAACTTCACCACCGCTGACACCACACCGCCCACCGTCAGCCTGACTTCGGCCGCCGCCGCCACCGTCACCGCAGCGTTTCCCGTCACCGCCACCTTCAGTGAAAGCACAACCAACTTTATCGCCAGTGATATCACCGTCACCAACGGCACCGTCAGCGGCTTTAGTGGCACCGGCACCACCTACAACTTCACCGTCACCCCCACCGGCCAAGGAACTGTCACGGTTAACGTCCCTACTGGGGTCGCCACCGATGCGGCTGGAAATAACAACACCGCCGCCACCGCCTTAACCCGTACCTTTGACACCACACCGCCCACCGTCAGCCTGACTTCGGCCGCCGCCGCCACCGTCACCGCAGCGTTTCCCGTCACCGCCACCTTCAGTGAAAGCACAACCAACTTTATCGCCAGTGATATCACCGTCACCAACGGCACCGTCAGCGGCTTTAGTGGCACCGGCACCACCTACAACTTCACCGTCACCCCCACAGGGAGTGGCACAGTTACAGTTAACATCCCCGCCAATATAGCTACGGATGCCGCCGGCAACAACAATACAGCGGCCACTGCTTTGACGCGCACGGCTGACACCACAGCCCCCACCGCTGCCAGTTTCACCCCCGCAGACAACGCCACCAGTGTTGCAGTTGCTGCTGATTTAGTTGTCACCTTGAGTGAAGCCGTACAAAAAGGCACTGGCAATATTGTCATCAAGAAAGTCTCTGACAACTCAGTTGTAGAAACCATTGATGTCACCTCAGCCAATGTCACCGTTAGCGGTAGTACAGTCACAGTTAATCCCACAGCGGATTTAGCAGGTGGTACTGATTACTACGTTGAAATTGCCAGCGGTGCAATTAAAGACTCGGCAGGTAACAATTATGCCGGCACTACAGGCGCAACTGCTTGGAATTTCACCACTGCTG
>NZ_JAUBTF010000078.1:0-26813 GCF_036702355.1 Microcoleus sp. D3_18_C4 | reverse complement strand
GCCTCGCCAACGGCAGCTACGGTGTCGGCCAAGTTATCCCCATCACCGTTAACTTCTCTGAAGCGGTAAACGTCACGGGGAAACCAGAACTCACCTTAAATTCCGGTGGGAAAGCAACTTATGCTTCCGGTACTGGCACCAATAGCCTTACTTTTAACGGAACTGTAGCGGCAAACCAACGCTCGGCAGATTTGGATTATTCTTCTACCACTGCCTTGTCTCTGGCGGGGGGTACGATCCGAGATGCGGCAAATAATAATGCGACGCTAACCTTACCTGCTCCTAATACAACCAACTCTCTGGGTGCGACGAAGAATATTGCGATCGATGGTCTTGCTCCCACCGTCAGTTCCATTACTTCCGGCCTCGCCAACGGCAGCTACGGTGTCGGCCAAGTTATCCCCATCACCGTTAACTTCTCTGAAGCGGTAAACGTCACGGGGAAACCAGAACTCACCTTAAATTCCGGTGGGAAAGCAACTTATGCTTCCGGTACTGGCACCAATAGCCTTACTTTTAACGGAACTGTAGCGGCAAACCAACGCTCGGCAGATTTGGATTATTCTTCTACCACTGCCTTGTCTCTGGCGGGGGGTACGATCCGAGATGCGGCAAATAATAATGCGACGCTAACCTTACCTGCTCCTAATACAACCAACTCTCTGGGTGCGACGAAGAATATTGCGATCGATGGTCTTGCTCCCACCGTCAGTTCCATTACTTCCGGCCTCGCCAACGGTACCTATCGGCTTGGTCAGGTTGTACCAATCACCGTTAACTTCTCTGAAGCGGTAAACGTCACGGGGAAACCAGAACTCACCTTAAATTCCGGTGGGAAAGCAACTTATGCTTCCGGTACTGGCACCAATAGCCTTATTTTTAACTACCCGGTAGGACAACCACAAAACTCGGCAGACTTGGATTATACTTCTACCGCTGCTTTATCTCTAGCGGGGGGTACAATCCGAGATGCGGCAAATAATAATGCAACGCTAACCTTACCCGCTCCTAATACAGCCAACTCCCTCGGTACTGCGAAGAATATCGTTGTTAACTGGCAGCCTCAGCTTAATACCCTCGATTTGGGCTTCAACAAGCTGCAAGAGTCCCTCACTAACAATCTAGCGGCGCAACTGCCAGTGGTGGGCGATAAACTCAAAGCCCTTGCCCCTGATTTTCTAAACAGTATTAAGAACAGGCTAATCACTGACCTGAAGGCAGCACCGACTTGGGATCAGGTGAAGTTTCAAGACACCATCAAGGCTTCGTTGGGCCAAGACTTCCCCAATCTAAAAATTACAGGCTCAGTTGGGGCCAATGGAGAAGCTAAAGTTCTGGTGAACTTGAGCAAAGAGTACAACAATTCATTCGGACTCAATGGCAATTTAGGACTTCCAGCCTTGGGATTGAATACTCAAGGAAATGCCAACGCCAAATTCAAATATGACTTGTCATTAGGATTGGGTTTAAATCAGGATGGCATCTTCTTCGATACCACCAATACGAAGCTTGGTGTCAACGCTGAAGTGGGTTTAGACAATAATTTCACGGGCAAAGCCAATCTGGGTTTCTTGCAAGTGGATCTGAAGAACAACGGTGCTAACCCCACTAAAATTAGCGGAGATTTTAAGGCCTCCCTCAAAGATTTAACGCCAACCCAAGGAGGCGTCAATGATGGACGATTGACCTTCACTGAACTGAACAGTAACAGGTATAAACTCTCTGACTTGATTGGTGCAACTTTAGACACTAAAGCCAACATCGGCTTGAGTGCAAAAACCAGCATTAATGGTAGTGCAGCGATTCCATCGTTCAACTTTGACCTTAATGCCGCTTTCCCAGTCCTGAAATACGAGAACGGCAAGTGGAGTGGGCCACAAACACCCAAGCTGGCATTCAATAATATGCAGCTTGACTTGGGAACCTTTATCACAGGTTTCGCCAAACCAGTTATCACCACGATCGATAAGGTAATAACGCCCGTTCGTCCCGTAATCGATATCCTAAACAGCGATGTTAAGCTTTTGTCGGATATTAGTAGCATCCGTAATGCTGCCGATCAAAACAGGGATGGCAAAGTTACTGTGCTTGAAGCTGGTATGTCACTAACTGGCACAAAAGTCAATACCAGCTTCTTGACAGCAGTAAACGTGGTTAGCAAGGCTAGTAAGTTGCTTGGGGAACTGGCTGCCCAGGATGGCAATATCAAGATCGATCTGGGTGACTACGAAGTAAATTTTGATGCTACCGATGCAAAGGCAGATCCTTCAAAAGCAACCAAGAAAACTACCAAGACAGCGGGATCGGCTACAGATCAAGCGAAATCTAAGACTAAAGGCAAGGCAGCAGAGTTTTTATCAACCTTGCAAGAAATGCCTGGGTTGCAATTCCCAATCTTAACCAACCCAGGCACAGCGATTGATTTACTGCTGGGCAAACCAGACGTGACGCTGTTTGCTTACAAAATGCCAGACTTGGATTTCACCTTCAATATGGATCGGACTTTTCCGATTTACAGCTTTGCAGGAGTTGGTCTGAACGGTAATCTCAAGGGCAGCTTTAGTGCTAAAACAAATTTCGGTTTCGGCTTTGACACTTATGGTTTAAGTGAGTGGAAGAAGTCAAAATATTCTGTCTCGGATGCCTACAAAGTTTTTGATGGTTTCTATGTTTCCGATCGCAAGAATGCAGACGGCACAGGGCAAGATGTCCAGGAAATTAAAGTCGATGCTGATTTCAGGCTGACTGGTTCGCTCGACGCTGTTTTGGCCAAGGCATACGTGACGGGCAGGCTGTTTGGGAATGCCAAAGCTGACCTGATCGATGTGGGAGAAGAAAACGGCACAAGTGATGGGAAAATCCGGGGTTCGGAAATCATTTCCCGCATTAACAAACCTCTTGACATGATTGCGTTGAAAGGAAGTATTAACGCTTCACTAGATGCAGGGTTTGATTATATGCGACCGGGGTTCCAACGGCGAACAAAATGGGGAGTCCCATATTGGGTACCAACCGTAAACCGCGAAAATGTCTGGCGGCAAAACTTTGGCACCCACAATCTCGTCAATCTGAATGTGGGTGCAACTTGGAAGAGCCGCGCGATCGATGGCTACATTGCAGGGGGATTTGTATTTTTAGATACTAACTTAAATGGTATCCACGATGAAGAGGAGCCAGTGAGCGTCACCAATCCTGATGGCAGTTTCGAGTTCCAAGTTGATATCCCTCAATTCGACACCAATAAAAACGGTAAGATCGATGCCAGCGAAGGAAAGATTATCTTGCTGGAGGGCATAGATGTTGCGACTTCTTTGCCTCTTGTGACACCGCTTGCTTCTACTCCAGATTCCACAGTGATCACGCCCCTAACAACTGTGATTGCTGATTTGGCTAGCAATGGTGTTGAGTCAGAAACGGCAGAAACTCAGGTGAAAGCAGCTTTAGGATTACCGCCAGGAGTTGACTTGGGCAGCTACGACCCCTTGGAAGCTATTGCCAATGGCGATGCGAATGGGGTGGCAGTGTTTGCCTCGATGATAATGGTGCAAAACACGATTGTCCAAACGGCGAAATTCATCGATGGAGCTTCCGAAGCGTCGCTGACACAGTTGGGAAATGCCGCAATTAAAGCGATCGCCGATACGCTTAAAGCCGGTACTCCCGTTGACTTGAGCAAACCAGAGACAATTGAGACGATCGTACAGTCGGCGATCGCTGCTGCTGCTACGCAAGACAGCAATCTCAACACACAGCAGCTAGCCAGGGTCGCCTCGGCTGCTGCACAAGTAATGGCCCTGGGCAATCAAATGGTTGCGGAACTCGCCGCTAGCGGTCTTTCCTTAAAAGATATCGCCACGGAAATTACCAAATTACAGGCGGTAGCGGTGGGTCAAATTGCAGTCGGACTGCCGGAATTGGCAGCGGGAACCAAGACGATGGAGCAGTTCCTCGCCGACAACACCAAGGAAGCGATCCAGAAGAAGATGGAGGAAGTAGCGGTTAATGACCCTACCGTTCGCCCCACCTTCGAGACAATCAATCCTGAAGATCTGCTCGTTCCTTTTGAACCTACCTCTGAGGAAAGCGACACAGACACAGACACTGGCACCGACACACCAACACCGATCGCTCCGACCCCACCGATCGCTCCGACCCCACCGATCGCTCCGACCCCATCGGAAACAGCCTCGGAAACACCGACACCATCGGAAACAGCCTCGGAAACACCGACACCATCGGAAACACCAACTCCCACGCCAACAACTAATAACCTCTCAGACGATGAGTGCATCTGCGACCAAATTACCTATCCCAACTTAAACCGACCCAACTCGGTTGAAAACACCATACTCGGCACAGCCGGCATTCAGATAGGCACTGCCCAAAACGATGAATTACTAGGTAGCAATGCTGCCAACATATTCGAGGGCCAATCCGGGGATGACAACTTATACGGTGGTGCCGATAATGACATTATTAATGGCAACCAAGGCAATGACTTCATCGCCGGAGGCAAAGATGAAGATACTCTCTATGGAGATGAAGGTAACGACATCATTCTTGGCGAGTCTGGTAACGATTTAATCTTTGGAGGCAAAGGCAATGACTTGCTACATGGTCGCGAAGGTATTGACATCATTTATGGCAACAAAGATGATGACTTCATCGATGGGGGCAAGGATAATGACACCTTATATGGAGGCAAAGGTGACGACATCCTGCTTGGCAGTCAAGGTGATGACAATCTGTTTGGACAGTTAGGTTCAGATACCATCTGCGGCGGTGAAGGTAATGATTTAATCAACGGTGATGAAGGAGCAGATATCCTGGGAGGGTGTGCCGGAAATGATACTCTGTTCGGAGGCGCCGATAACGATACTCTCACAGGTGGCAAAGGCAACGATCTCCTTGACGGAGGCATCGGCAATGATAGTTTGATTGGCGGTAGTGGCAACGATATCTTTGCCTTAAAAGCCGGTCAAGGATTTGATATAATCGCTGATTTTACCATCGGTCAAGATTTGATGGGATTAAGCGGTGGTTTGAGTTTTGGACAGTTAGAAATAACTCAAAATACTCAGGGAACTCTTATTAAGAACCTGTTGACAGGGGAGCAGTTAGGTGTGATGATTGGAGTGAGTGCCAATGCGATAACATCGGCTAATTTCCTGCTGGTTTAAGGAAAGGAAGGAAAAGTGCGATCGCCCATTCGATAAAATAAGGGCGATCGCACTTAACCCAAATCAACATTTATCGGCGTTCATCTGCATCAATCCGCCGCCATCGGCGGTTAAAATTCCCTACCTACTATTACGGCAATTTCACTTCTGTCTCCTGACTGATAACTACTGGTGGCGATAAAGTAGGCTGAGATTCTGCCACATTCAACTGACCACCACAACAGCGCAATTCGTAAAGTTTTGCATTAATTTGATACTCATACTGACTCAATAACCTTGCATAAATATAGCCAGCTTTTCCATCCAAAAAGCCGAGCTGAATGAAGTAAAATAACATAAATCTGAGCATTGGTTTAAAAGGCAGCCGCACCCAAACTTTTTTGAGAAAGCGTTTTCGCTGCACTGCATCTCCAAATAAGTGAGCGCCAATAGTACCGCTGTCGTCGCGCCCTTCAATTATATTGTAATAAACACGAGCTTCCCAATTAGAATATCGGTTGTGCCGTTCTATCCAGTGAAATAAATCGCGGTAATCCTCGTGGATCATGTCATTTTTTAAGTAGCCGACTTGACCAGCTAAAATGACGTGTTCGTGAACTTCGTTGTCGCCAGTATTGGGGACGGATTCAGTGCCTAGATTTTCGTAACGGCCTTTTTGATGCTTGAACAAACGCAAATTCCAGTCGGGATATCGGCCGCCGTAACGCAGCCATTGACCTAAAAAGAAGACTTTGCGGTTGAGGTAGTAGCCGTCAAAGTTGGGGTCTTCGATCGCCCGCGCGATTTCGTCCCAAAGTTCTGGCGGGATGCGCTCGTCGCAATCGACAATTAATACCCATTCGTTGCGAAATGGCAGATTGTCCAATGACCAATTTTTCTTTTTCGGCCAGCGGTTGTCAAAGTAAAACTGCACAACTTTGGCGCCGGTGCTGATGGCAATTTCCACCGTGCGATCGCTACTTTGGGAATCAACCATGAAAACTTCATCCGCCCTGGCAATGCTGGCCAGACACGCAGGTAGATTAAGTTCTTCGTCTTTTGCCGGAATGAGAACTGAAACCGGAATCTTGGATGAACTAGATGTCATAATCGAGTGCTTGAACCTAAATGCGGTCGAGTTTTGGTGAATGAAGTGCGATCGGCACAGCCGCGCCGACGACTTGAGCAGCGAGGGATATTGCCTATAGCCTAATGCCTACTGGTCGATTTCGGTGCAAAAATTAGGCCGCGGATGGCTGCGCTCAAATAACCGATTTGACCCCAGGCAAAAACGAAATTTTCAAAGCGCAGCCCTGGATCTCTAATATATTTAAAAGACTTCCAGACACCCCTCAAGATTCTTTCACCCCCCCGCCCAAGCTGAGCAATACCGGCTCGATCGGACAATTGTTCGCGATAACACTCGCTGATGCCTTGCCACCACCCGCGCTCTAGGAACCAAGCTTTGTTGAGCCTTTCTGCTGCGACATGGTGAAGCACCAGGGCCTCCGGTAGATAAACTACTTGCCAACCTAACTCTAAAGCTAATTCTGTGGCCCGCAACTCTTCATTTGACAACAGTTTGGTGCCGACTCTACCGAGTTTGACATCGAAGCCGCCAATTTGTTCGAGAAAAGCGCGCCGGATTGAGTAGTTTACTCCCCTGGGAGTCAAACCGGGAGCAGTCACGTACAGGCAAGTATCGCCTAAATCATATGCTCCCAAGTTCTGGGCCAATCCGGGTGACAGCCATTCGGGCGGGCTGACTCCAGAAGGCCAGAGCAAATTGACTTTGCCACCAGCTACGGCGAGTTTTTGATTGCTTTGATAAGCTGCGTGCAGCACCCTGAGCCAATTCGGCTCAGCAATAGCGTCGTCGTCGAGATAAGCTAATATTTCGCTGCGAGCTTGCTTAGCGCCGGTATTCCGCGCCACTGACAGACCGATTTCGGGTTCCCAGACGTACTTGAGGCGGCCATCGCCCAGTCTTGCTTCTACCACCTCGCGGGTGCGCGAAATCGAACTTTCGGGGCTGGCATAATCGCTAGAAGCGTTATCCACTACTACTACTTCAAAGTTGCCGGGAAAATCCTGTACCAGCAAGCTGTCGATCGCCCCACCTAAATAGGCGGCGCGATTGTGGGTGCAAATAATCGCTGATATCTGAGGATGATCTGGCATAAATAACAGCTTGGGAAATACGGGGGTTCTCGATCGACTTACTCTGATATTGTCTCATCAATGCTATTATCGCTTAAAAAGCATTTGGTAGTTGGCCGTTTAAATCATAATGGGTAATGGGTAATGGGTAATTGGTTATTGGTAATGGATAATTGTGTTTAATCCTTGGTATGTGACTAATGAATAATGACTAATGACTAATGACTAATGACTGCTGACTAATAACTAATGACTAACTCAGAACCCACCACATCTAGACAATTAATCTTAGTAACTGGGCCCGCCCGGAGTGGCAAAAGTGAATGGGCCGAAAATCTGGCGGCGGGTTCGGGAAAACAAATAATCTATGTGGCTACCAGTCGCGTTGATGAAGCGGATTTGGAGTGGCTTCGTCGCCTCGAGCAGCACCGAAATCGCCGTCCTGTTGATTGGACAACTCTAGAAGTGCCGATCGAATTATCGGCCGTTGTGCAAGCCGGCAAGCCCTCAGATTGCTTGTTGATTGATTCCCTGGGAACTTGGACAGCAAATCTTTTGGAACAAGAAGCGGCTGTTTGGGCGACTACGCAGCAAGATTTGCTAGCCTGTTTGAAGTCGGCGGCGGCTGATGTAATTTTGGTAGGGGAAGAAACCGGATGGGGTGTTGTGCCTGCTTATCCGGCGGGGAGGCTATTTCGCGATCGCCTCGGCACTCTCGTCCGCCACATCGGGGCGATCGCCGATACTGTTTATCTCGCCACCGGAGGTTACGCCTTGAATCTCAGCGCTTTGGGTACGCCACTGCCGCCTGTCGCGAAAAATTAACAGTCGGAGTCGCGATCGACAAGAGAGAAAACATCTCGGTTTCCCGATGGACAATTTTAACTGAAAATCAGGTATAATTTTCACTAAGATTGAAAACTCAAGAGTCACATAAATTAGTCAAAAAACATACTCCCTAGGGGGAATAGCCCAACAATTTGACAGGAGGAATAGCCAAATTTTGAAATTATGTAAAAGAGAAAATGTCTGTTAAGAAAGAGTGCTAAATTCAAATTAAAAGTCTAAACTAATCAATTAGTTGAAGGGTGGAATAAAAGTTATGGCATCAGATAGTGAAGTAAGAAAATATATTGCTTACTGGTTTCAGTTAGGCAAAAAAGTATTAATTTACAACGGTTCCGAAGCGCTGCTGCCCCAATCGGTAAATGCGGGCGATCGCTACAGCCAGGAATTTGAAGACTGCTGGCAAAAAATCATCTCCCGCGACAGCGGAGACTGTTACCTCGAAGGCACAAACGAAACAATTGCCCAACTGCTGACACCAGCTTGGGAAATCAGTGGCTGCGCGCGCTGCGCTATGCCCGTAGTGTTCAAACAAACCGGAATGCCCCCGGAGTTCTGTCCCTGTAACGACTTACCGAACTGGCCCGATACCGAAATGCCCCAACCTCGATCGCCCGTCAGCAGCCAATCGCAACTATCAGGCCTTCGCGATCGACTCCAAAGATCCAGCGGCGAGTAAGTATATAAGAAGGAAGAAGGGTCTTCTTCCTTAAATTGTTACAATATATTTACAATGCTTCACACTAGGTCTGATTTATGAATGTCAAGACAGTATCGCCAGCCTCCCCGCAAACTTATGTAACTTCAGGGACTCAGGCTGTACTCGGCAATCTCCAAGATGCAAATACAATTCCCCTGCAAGCAGTACCAGTATCACTAGAGACGGAGCTCGTAACGGACGATCGGCTCAAATCAGCCAGAGACATAGCTTTCGAGTTAGCCGGAGATGCTGTTCGGTACGATCCAGTGGCGATCGCAGCCCTGTACCGAAATCGACCTCTACAAGTCTGGGGAAGGCTGTCGAGCGTTGTTTGGACATTTTTTAGCTTTGCCTTCAGTTTGTGGTTCGACGGCAAAACAGGTCGCACCCTCAAGAACGAAAAGCGTCGCGCCGTCCGACTGCGAGAGATTCTGGCCCAACTCGGCCCAGCTTTCATCAAAATCGGACAAGCACTCTCAACACGGCCCGACTTAGTACCGCCAGTATATTTAGAAGAACTAACAACGCTGCAAGACCAACTGCCAGCATTTCCGAACGAAGTAGCATATCAATTCATCCAAGAAGAATTGGGCGCCCACCCCAAAGACATCTACGCAGAAATCAGCCCAGATCCGATCGCCGCAGCTTCCCTCGGACAAGTCTACAAAGGCAAACTAAAAACCGGAGAAACAGTCGCCATCAAAGTCCAGCGACCTGGTTTAGCCGAAAACATCGGCTTAGATATCTACATCCTGCGGCGCGTTGCAGTTTGGGCACAAAACAACTTCAAAGTAATTCGCAGTGACCTTGCAAGCATTATGGACGAGTTGGGCGAGCGCATTTACGAAGAAATGGACTACACCCACGAAGGTCAAAATGCCGAACGGTTTGCCCAACTATACGGGCACATCAAAGACATTTATGTTCCCAGCATCTACTGGGAATATACCCGCCGTCGCGTCTTAACAATGGAGTGGATCACCGGCATCAAACTTACGAATTTAGAAGCCGTTAAAGCTCAAGGAATCGACGCTCCTTACTTAATTGAAGTGGGGGTGCAGTGCTCTCTCAGACAACTCCTAGAACACGGTTTCTTTCACGCCGACCCGCATCCCGGCAATCTTTTGGCAACTCCTGATGGTCAATTAGCTTATCTCGATTTCGGGATGATGAGCGAAGTTAAACCTTATCAGCGATACGGCTTGTTGGAAGCTGTGGTGCATTTGGTGAACCGCGACTTTGAAGGTTTAGCAAAAGATTATGTCAAGTTGGAATTTTTAACGCCAGATACCGATTTGACGCCAATTATTCCAGCTTTGGCGGGCGTATTTAACAATGCTTTGGGTGCTAGCGTTGCCGAACTCAATTTCAAAAGCATTACTGACGAGCTTTCGGCGGTGATGTACGAATATCCTTTCCGAGTTCCAGCTTACTATGCTTTGATTATTCGATCGCTCGTCACGTTAGAAGGCATTGCCATCAACGTTGACCCCGAATTCAAAGTGTTGAGCAAAGCCTATCCTTACGTAGCAAAACGGCTGTTGAGCGACCCCGCACCGGAATTGAGAGCATCCCTGCAAGATTTGCTGTTCAAACAAGGCGAATTCCGCTGGAACCGCCTAGAAAACTTGCTCAACAATGCCCGCGAGAGCGACGATTACGATGTCAGCAAAATCTTGAACCAAGCATTAGAATATTTATTTTCCGAAAGAGGAGATTTCATTCGCGATCGTATTGTCCTGGAATTAGTCAAGAGTCTCGACACACTTTCCAGCAACGCCTTTGCTAACGCCAAATCTGTAGTCGGCGAATGGTTTGGAGTCAAGGCAAATCAACCTGTGGTTTCACCGACTGAACAAAAAAACCTAGAACACATCAAGCGGATTTGGGATATTTTGCAATCAACTCCCGGTTTTGACGGCATGAAAGTATTGCAGCTACTGCCGCAGTTGTTGGTGAAACCAGAAGTGCAGAATATGGGGCAGAAAGTAGTCGGCGGTTTAGCTCAAAGAGCAGTTGCTAGGGTTATTCGCGAGTTTTTGCTTTCCTCCGAACCCGCAGCGATTCCCGAAAATGGAAGTTATCCTAAAACTTCGCCTCAGTTGTCTTTACCTGCGGCGAAGTAGTGGATTGGGAGTTTTTTGACCGCAGATATTAGCAGATAAACACAGATGAACGCAGATGGAATTCCGTCTGCGTTCTTTTAATTAAGCTCATGCTGTAGCGGCTGGTAATATCGTTTCCGGTAGCATCGGAATTATATCATGTTCGATCGAACGACCGCGATTTTTGTAGGGTTCCCCTCACCAAGAATATCTGCCAATAATTGACAATCTCAAAAACCCGCCCGACCGGGATATTATAATTAATCGATCGCACATGATATTAATTGACATTGGGTTCCCAGAGATTTTCTGGGCATTTCTACGATCGCAGAGTTAATCATGGGTAGTGTCGCTTGAACTCAGAAGATCGATCGAGAAATCAGGTAAAATCCAAAATTGCGTTATGAGGCGATAATGGAACCTCTGAGCTACCGCCCCTGAGCTACCTATGGTCGAAGTATGAATGCAGTCGAAATCGAAGAAGCAGTTTCCAGGCTGGCTGAAGCGCCCTTTGACTCGGAAGAGTTCCCCTTTGCCTTCCTCGAAGCCTTTGGTAACAAGCCGACGACTCTCAAGCGGCTCAAAAGCAAAAGCGGTGGCTCAAACCAATCGGATCTCGGTGGCTTGCTCCAGCGTAACAATATCCATGTGAAGGTTTGCCCGGAAGGCGAGGTGACAAACACCCTCACGGCGTTGCGGGATAGTGCGGCGACGGCTCGGTATAAGGTTAAGTTTATCCTGGCCACCGATGGCAAAAGTTTTGAGGCGGAAAACCTCGCTGATGGGGAGATAGTCGCTTGCGATTACCCGGACTTTCACAACCATTTCGGTTTTTTCCTGCCCTTGGCGGGCATTACGACAGTCAAGCAGATCCGGGAGAATGCCTTTGATATCAAGGCTACGGGGCGCCTCAACCGCCTGTATGTGGAGCTGCTGAAGGAGAACCCGGAGTGGGACAAGGCCGATCGCCGGGAAGCGTTAAATCACTTCATGGCGCGACTAATCTTCTGTTTCTTTGCGGAGGATACGAATATCTTTCACAGCAATGCCCTCTTCACTGCCACGATCGAACAAATGAGTGCGAGTGATTCGTCGAATACGCACGAGGTGCTGTCGGAGATGTTTCGGGCGATGTGTACGCCGCTTAAGGATCGGGAGGCGGCGAAGATTCGCAATTGGGCAGATAGATTCCCCTATGTGAATGGAGGGCTGTTTTCGGGTGGGGTGGCGGTGCCGCGTTTTAGCAAGATTGCCCGATCGTACTTACTTCATGTTGGCAATCTGGACTGGACGAAGATTAATCCCGATATTTTCGGGTCGATGATTCAGGCGGTGGCGGATGATGAGGAGCGGGGTGCGTTGGGGATGCACTATACGAGTGTGCCGAATATCCTCAAGGTGTTGAATCCGCTGTTTTTGGATGGTTTGCGGGAGCAATTGGAGGCAGCGGGGGATAATGCCCGCAAGCTGCTAAATCTGCGGCAGCGGATGGCGCGGATTCGGGTATTTGATCCGGCTTGTGGGTCTGGGAATTTTCTGGTGATTGCGTATAAAGAGATGCGGGCGATCGAGGCGGAGATTAATCGTCTTCGGGGTGAGGGCGATCGCAAGTCTGAGATTCCGCTGACGAATTTTCGGGGAATTGAATTGCGTCACTTTTCCTGTGAGATTGCGCGGTTGGCGTTGATTATTGCCGAGTATCAATGTGATGTGTTGTATCGGGGGCCGAAGTTGGCGCTGGCGGAGTTTTTGCCTCTGAAGGATGATAACTGGATTACCTGTGGGAATGCGTTGCGGTTGGATTGGTTGAGTCTTTGTCCGCCGACAGGAACGGGGGTGAAGGTGCAGCGCGAGGATTTGGATTTGTTTGGGGAGATGCGGGAAGTGGCGGAGATTGATTTTGAGAATGAGGGAGGGGAGACTTATATTTGCGGGAATCCACCGTATCTTGGCTCCAAGTGGCAAACCGACGAGCAGAAAGCCGAACTAGGAGCCATTTTGGGTGACCGCACAAAGAGCTGGAAATCTCTTGATTACGTCGCTGGTTGGTTTATGAAGGCGGCGGATTACGGAACGCAAACAAATTCTGCTGCTGCTTTTGTATCTACGAATTCAATCTGTCAGGGGCAACAAGTACCGATCTTATGGCCGCTAATTTTTGAAACCGGACATGAGATCGCCTTTGCTTATACTTCTTTTAAGTGGTCAAATCTAGCCAGTAATAATGCAGGAGTAACAGTCTCGATTATTGGAATTACGAGTGAGCCTGGATCTACACGGCGTTTATTCTCTCTCACTGAAGAAGGAACCCTTGTTGAGCGCAGTGTGGAATACATCAATGCGTATCTTATCGGTGGCTCAAACTCTACTGTTGAACAGATACGAAATCCACTATCAGAGTTATCGCCTATGCTGTTTGGTAATATGCCAAGGGATGATGGGAATTTCATATTAAATGGGGATAAACGAGCAACTTTATTAAAAAATAATCCTGAGCTTAAAAGGTTTATTCGACCCTACCTTGGTTCAGAAGAAATGATACAGGGTAAGCGTAGATGGTGCATTTGGATAGAGGATTCAGATTTAGCCATTGCAAATGAACAACCATATTTGAAAGAAGTCCAAGAAAAAGTTAAACAATTTCGTCTTGCTAGTAGAGCAGAATCTACACGCGATTTTGCTTCACGCTCTTATCGGTTCGTACAAATCGCAGGTACTGCAAGAAATCATTCTCTCGTAGTTGCAAAAGTCTCATCAGAAAGAAGGTACTACATTCCAATAGACTTATTAGATGGTAATGCAATTGCAAGTGATCTTCTATTTGCCCTCTACGATGCCCCACTCTGGAATATGGCGCTAATCGCCTCCCGCCTGCACCTAGTCTGGATCGCCACCGTCTGCGGCAAGCTAGAAACCCGATATCGCTACTCCAACACCCTCGGCTGGAACACCTTCCCCGTCCCCACCCTCACCGAGCAAAACAAAGCCGACCTCACCCGCTGCGCCGAAGACATCCTGCTAGCGCGAGAGCACTATTTCCCAGCCACGATCGCCGATATGTACGATCGCGATCGTATGGATACCGAATTCCCTCTGGTTAGAGAAGCGCACGATCGTAACGACGAAATCCTGGAACGAATCTACATCGGTCGCCGTTTCAAAAACGACACCGAACGCCTCGAAAAACTCTTCGAGCTATACACCAAAATGACCACCCAGCAAACGCCCCAAAAAAAGTCTGCCAAACGTAAAATCTAGCCATCAAAACCGACAAAGAACAATATGGTTACTCTTGAAAATCTAGAGCAATGGTTGCTCGCTCCCGCTGAAACAGAGAGGCTTGAATTTAAGGAAGCTAAACAGCAATATGACACAACCAAATTTTTGCGTTACTGCATAGCTTTAGCCAATGAGGGTGGTGGTCATCTCGTCTTCGGTGTCACCAATAAACCGCCTCGAAATGTAGTCGGGACGCAAGCGTTTCCATCTGCAACTTCTCTTAATGATATTAAAGCTTTAATAGTTGAGAAGCTGAGATTTCGGGTAGAAGTTACAGAGTTAAACCATTCCAATGGTCGGGTATTGGTTTTTGAAATACCCACCCGTCCCGTAGGGCAAGCATTCACGTTTGAGGGTACATATTTAATGCGGGCGGGTGAAGATTTGGTGCCAATGACACCCGATATGCTCAAACGCATTTTTGCGGAAGATCAACAGGACTGGTTTTCCCAATCCGCTCGATCGGATGCCAGCCCTGATGATATCATTGCGCTCCTCGATACCCAAACATACTTTGAGCTGCTAGACATACCCTACCCAACCAGTCGCGATGCGGTCTTGGAACGATTGCAGAGTCAAGATTTAATCAAACAAACCTCTCAAGGTTGGACAATCACAAATCTCGCTGCTATTCTTCTGGCGAAAAAGCTGGATGCCTTCTCCTCTGCCTTAGCTCGTAAAGCCCCCCGTGTCGTTATTTATGAGGGGATAAACAAGCTCCAAACCCGCGACGATAAGACAGACAATCGTGGCTATGCAGTTGGCTTTGAAGGCTTGGTCGATTTCGTCCATTCAGCAGCACCACAAAATCGATTCATTGAAGAAGTCATGCGGGAAGAAATTAAGATGTTCCCAAAACAGGCACTCAGAGAGTTGATTGCTAATGCTCTAGTGCATCAGGAGTTTCTAGCCACAGGCGCTTCAGTGATGATCGAGATGTATAACGATCGGATTGAAATTTCTAATCCAGGCATCCCACCCATTCAAGTAGAACGCTTTATTGACGAATATCGTTCGCGCAATGAGCAACTTGCCGACCTTATGCGTCGTTTTGGCATTTGCGAAGAAAAGGGTAGTGGTATTGACAAAGTAGTGAGTGCGGCAGAGGTTTTTCAACTACCTGCGCCAGATTTTCGGGTCGGTGAGACACGCACAATATCCATCCTATTCGCTTACCAAGATTTTTCTGACATGAGTAAATCCGATCGAATTCGAGCCTGCTACCAGCATTGCTGCCTGCTATACGTCAGCAACCGACAGATGTCGAACCAGACCCTACGAGAGCGCTTTGGGTTTGACGAGTCAAAGAATGTCTTGGTCTCTCAAGTGATTGGTGCTACCAAGGAAGCGGGGTTAATCAAAGCAGATGACTCTGCTTCTACCTCGACTCGCTATGCTCGTTACCTCCCTTTTTGGGCCTGAAAGTGCTTAAACGCAAATCCACATAACGAAGATCCAAAGCTTAAAACCCTGATGAATCAAGGATTTAAGTGCTTAAAAGCAAATGGGAGTCACCCCGAAACCATGCCCCCCAACCTCCGCGCAGACCACGCTACTCCAAAGAAGTCGCTGCTAGATCGCATCTACATCGATCGCCGCTTCAAAACGACACCGAACGCCTCGAAAATCTCTTCGAGCTATACACAAAAATGACCCCCAGCAAACGCCCCCCCAAAAAGCCCACCAAACATAAACTATAAGGTTCCAACCGATGAGCAAACCGATCGCGATTCCCTCAGTTTCCGTCACCTACGCCCAGGATGGCACCTCCACCCGCCCCAACGCCCTCGGTATGCGCCCGATGCAAGAACGCGCCTACCAAAAGCGCGGCGAACAATACCTCCTGATCAAATCGCCCCCCGCCTCCGGCAAAAGTCGCGCATTGATGTTCATCGCCCTGGACAAACTAGAGAACCAGAACCTCAAACAAGCTATCATCGTCGTGCCAGAAAAGGCGATCGGCTCCAGCTTCCACGATGAGCCGCTGAGTCAGTTTGGCTTTTGGGCCGATTGGCAAGTTGAACCGAAGTGGAATCTCTGCGACGCACCGGGAAACGACGGCGGCAAAGTGGGCGCGGTGCAGAAGTTTCTAGCCAGCGGTGCCAAGATTCTGGTCTGCACTCACGCCACATTCCGCTTTGCCGTGGACAAATTCGGTATCGAAGTCTTAGACGATCGCCTAATCGCCATAGACGAATTTCACCATGTTTCGTCCAACCCAGACAACAAGCTGGGCGATCGCGTCCGCCAACTCATGGCCCGCGACAAAACCCACATCATAGCGATGACCGGCTCCTACTTTCGCGGCGATGCCGAAGCTGTGTTGCACCCCGAAGACGAATCCCGATTCGATACCGTCACCTACACCTACTACGAACAGCTCAACGGCTACCAATACCTGAAGCAACTCGACATTGGCTACTACTTCTACGCGGGTAGCTACACTGACGAAATCGTGCAGGTGCTAAACCCCAAAGAGAAAACCATCCTGCACATTCCCAACGTCAACTCCCGCGAAAGTACCAAGGACAAGATCCGCGAGGTGGAGCACATCATCGAGGAACTGGGCGAATGGCAAGGCACCGATCCCAAGACGGGATTTCAACTCGTCAAAACCGCCGACGGCACGATCCTCAAAATCGCCGATCTCGTAGACGACGACCCCACCAAACGGGATAAAGTTGCCACCGCCCTAAAAGACCCCACCCATAAGAACAATCGCGATCGTGTGGACATCATCATCGCCCTCGGCATGGCGAAAGAGGGCTTCGATTGGATCTGGTGCGAGCACGCCCTGACGATCGGCTACCGTTCCAGTTTGACGGAGATTATTCAGATTATCGGTCGCGCCACCCGCGATGCACCAGGGAAAACCCGCGCTCGGTTCACCAACCTGATTGCCGAGCCGGATGCCGCCGAATCTGCCGTCACCGAGGCAGTGAACGACACGCTCAAAGCCATTGCAGCCAGCCTACTGATGGAGCAAGTGCTCGCGCCGCGCTTCGAGTTCAAACCCAAGCGCCCCGACAATCAACCAACACCCGGTTTCGACTACGGGGAAGATGGTTACAATCCTGGCAAGTGCAACGTGGGCATCAATCCAGAGAGAGGCCTGATTCAAATGGAAATTAAGGGATTAGCCGAACCCAAGAGCCCGGAAGCCGAACGCATCTGCCGCGAAGACTTGACCGAACTGGTGACGGCATTTGTCCAAGATAAGCCAGCGATCGAGCGCGGCCTGTTTGATGAAGAATTGGTGCCGGAAGAACTAACCCAAGTTCGCATGGGCAAAATCGTCAAAGAGAAGTTCCCAAATCTAGAAGCGGAAGATCGAGAAGCCGTCCGCCAACACGCGATCGCCGCCCTAACCCTCGTCCAACAAGCTAAAAAAACCATGAACGAAAGTGGTGGGCAGTACGCCACAAATCCTGGTGGTGGGGAATCAGCGAAAAACACCTCACTCCTCGATGGGGTGAGGAAGTTCGCCCTATCGGTAACAGACCTCGATATGGATCTGATCGATCGCATCAATCCCTTTGGCGAAGCCTATGCCATCCTGGCTAAGTCCATGAGCGAAGAACGGCTGAAGCAGGTGGCAGAAGTCATTGCGGCTAAGCGAGTAACCCTTAGCGTGGAAGAAGCGCGGGAATTAGCCAAACGGGCGCTGCGGTTCAAGCAAGAAAAAGGCAGGTTGCCCTCTCTCACAGCAGTCGATCCCTGGGAAAAACGGATGGCAGAAGGAGTTGCCTTCCTGCAACGCAAAGTGAAGGAGGAAACTAATGCCTAAGTACACCACCGATGATGATTTGGAATTGCTCGGTGAATTGGGCATGGACATGACCCCCGAACCCTCCGGCCAGCGTTCTGCCAGAGAAGAGCGGATCATCGCAGGCTTTGAGGAGATCGAGCGGTTTGTGGAAGAATATGGCAGACTGCCCCAGCATGGGGAAGATCGCGATATCTTCGAGCGGCTTTATGCAGTACGGCTCGATCGCCTGCGAGAATCGGAGGAATGTCGCGCCGTCTTAGAACCGCTAGACTCACGCGGACTGTTAGATGCTGAGACTGATGCCAGCCTGAGCACAGTTCGCGATCTCACAGATGAAGCACTGCTGGCCTCCCTGGGAGTCGATGCAGCCTCAGAGAACGACGTTACCCAGCTTACTCATGTGCGATCGCGCAGCGAAATCAAAGCAGCCGAGGAAATCGCCCAACGGACTCCCTGTCAGGACTTTGATGAATTCAAACCCATCTTTGACAAAGTGCAACGGCAATTGCAGTCGGGGGAACGGCAAACCATCAAATACCAGGACTATGCGGCCGTCAAGGAAGGTGATTTGTTCATCCTTGATGGGCAGAAGGTGATGGTGGTCGATATGGGTGAGCCGTTTGTCAGCGACTATGGTCGATCGGACTGCCGGCTGAGAGTGGTTTATGACAATGCCACCGAGAGCGATTTGCTGTTGCGATCGCTCCAGCGTGCTTTAAATAAAGACAAGGCCAGCCGCCGCATCACCACCCCAGATTTCGGCCCCCTATTTTCCCATATTGAAGCAGCAGACGACTTACCAACTGGGTACATTTACGTGCTCAGGAGCCAATCGGATCACCCCTTCATTGCGAAGAATCGGTTTATTATTCACAAGATCGGCGTCACCGGAGGAGACGTAAAAAGCCGAATTGCCAACGCCAAGAAAGACCCCACCTATCTGCTAGCAGATGTGGAAATCGTCGCAAAATTTAAATTGGCAAATATGAACCGGAAGCGACTTGAGGCACTCCTTCAGAAGTTCTTCGCCAGCGCTCGATTGGATTTGGAATTACAGGATCGCTTCGGTATACCAGTGCAGCCAAGGGAGTGGTTCATGGTTCCACTAGAAGCCATTGAGGAGGCGATCGAAAAAATCAAGGAAGGAACCCTCGATCAATTTCGATACGATCGGGAAACAGCAAGTCTCACGCGATCGTAAGGCTCGATCGCAACAATAACTAATATCAAATCCCGTAGCATAATTATTCATATCTCTCTTCTCTCCCTCTGTGTCCTCTGTGTTCTCTGCGGTTAAATCATGACCATACAACGGTCAACGATCTAACCCAGATTTGGTATTACAAACCGCAAAAAACTGCAAAAAACCCGGTTTCTTCAAGAAACCGGGTTTTTAATGTATTCGATCGCCCTCAAGCAAACCTGCAATTACTACAAGGTAGAAGTGCCACTTAAATCGCTACTTGTTGGTAGCTGAATGGGACTCGGATTCGCATTGAGTAAGAGGTCAGATTCATTACCAGAAGGATTAGCAGTAGGAGAGATCGCACTACCAACACTCGTCGCTGTCAAAGGAATAATGGGCTGAGTTTGAGCGTTGGTTAGAGATGTTAACAAGCTATTAGAGTCGTAGATGAGAATGTCATCATCGATGCCGGTAAAGCTGTTCGTCGTTGGAATTGCACCGCCGTTTAGCAAGATGTCATCGGTGGTAGATGTGGCAGCAGTTGGTATTGAAATAGCTGGATTAGTAGCTGTTGTCACCAGTGGCTGACTAATTGGTGCAGTAGTCGTGCTAGTTGATTGGCTAATTGGTTCAGTAATCGTGCTGTCTGACTGACTAATTGCTGCGGTAGTCGTGCTGTTTGGCTGACTAATTGGTTCAGTAGTCTTGCTTGATGGGCTAGTGCTAGAACCGCTGTCGATCGCACTTAGAACATCGTCGCTATCAACAGGTTCGCCGGTTAAAAGATCGGTATCCGAGGGTGTATTGAAAGCTTCAGGAAGCGGGCCTCCGGGAGTGATGGAAATAAACCGAGAACTGTCGATCGCACTAAATTGAGTATCTTTCACCCAAGCTAAATGTTCGCCGGTGCTTGCGATGCTAATCAAGGCATCGTTAGTATAATTTTCGCCGCCTTGAACGATTTGCAATTGGTCAAAAGTGAGGTCTTGTGAGAGTCCGAAGTAATCGCGATCGGCCTGGAAGTAAACAATGTTATCGAGTCCCGAACTTGGTGCTAGCACAAATATGTCGGAACTACTGCCTCCAATCAGCGAATCTTGACCGTTGCCGCCCTTGAGCACGTTGTTACCTTCGCCACCGTAAACGCTGTCATCGCCATCGTTACCGTTGAGGCTGTCGTTGCCGCTGCCACCATTTAAGAAGTCGTTGCCATTACCGCCATCGAGGGTGTCATTACTGCTGCCGCCGTCGAGACTGTCATCGCCTTCGTTGCCCAACAGGTAGTCGCTGCCAGCTTCCCCAGTTAGCAAATCGTTGCCACAACCGCCGTCAAGGGTGTCCTTACCGGCACCTCCCAGCATGGTGTCGTCCTCGCATTCGCCGAACATTAAGTCGTCGCCGTTACCTCCGCCCATCCAGTCGTTGCCACCACCACCTGTGAGGGTGTCGTCGCCGGAATCGCCTGTGAGGGTGTCATCGCCGGAGTCGCCGACAACCATGTCGTTACTGGCCCCGCCGTCCATCAAGTCGGTTTCGTCGCCGCCGTAGAGGGTGTCTTCCCCTACTTCGCCTAACATCGTGTCTTGCCCTTGACTGCCAAACATCAAGTCGTTGCCGGCACCTCCGAAGAGTTTGTCATCGTCGATGCTGCCGTCAATTTTGTCGTTGCCGGCACCTCCTAATAATTGGTCGTTGCCCGTACCGCCGAACAGTTGGTCATTGCCGGCGCCGCCGTCTATGCTGTCGTAGCCGGAACCGCCATCGATTTTGTCTTCACCTGCTTCTCCAAAAATCAGGTCGTTGTCTTCGTCGCCCCAAATGTTGTCGCTGCCGGCGCCGCCGTTGATGAAGTCATCGCCGGCTTTTGCCCAAATGTTGTCGTTGCCGTCGCCGCCGAGAATCGAGTCTGCGCCGGAACCACCGTCGATGTTATCCTCTCCGGTTTGTCCGAGGAGGGTGTCGGCTGCATCTCCGCCGTAGATTTGGTCGCTGCCCCGGCCGCCGTCGATGAAATCTTGGTCTTCGCGGCCGTAGAGTTCGTCGTCGCCGTCGTTGCCGAATACGCGGTCATTTCCGGTACCGGCATCGAGGAAGTCGTTGTCGTCGTTACCTTCGAGGCTGTCGTTGCCAGATTGACCGAAAATTCGATCGCGCCCTTCTCCCCCTGCTAAAGTATCGTTGTTTGCCCCGCCGTCGATATAGTCGTCGCCGCTGTTGCCGTCGGCGATGTCGTTGCCGTCATTTCCGTAAATGCGATCGCGCCCTGCGCCCCCACTTAAGCTATCATCGTCTCCGCCACCTTCTAAGTAGTCGTCGCCATTGTTACCGGAGAGGGTATCTTTGCCGATTTGACCGAAAAGTCGATCGGCCCCTTCGCCACCATCAAGGCTGTCATTGCCGGATTCGCCCCGCAGAATGTCATCTCCGGTTTGTCCTAACAGCGTATCCTCGTTATCTCCACCCCACAGTTGGTCATTATCGGCATTGCCTTCTAAGAAGTCGTTGCCTTGGCGACCGTATAATTTGTCACTGCCATCATTGCCGGAGAGAGTGTCGTTTTCGGTACCGCCATCTACAAAATCGTCCTCTGTTCCGCCAGCTAGGGTATCATCGCCACCTTCCCCGTAGAGGCTGTCATTATTTTCGCCGCCGTCGAGTTGGTCGTTGCCTAAACCGCCGAATAGGCTATCGCTGCCGGATTCTCCCAGCAAATTGTCGTTGTCGTCTCCTCCCCAAAGGGTGTCGCTATCGTCGCCACCGAACAGGGTATCGAGGCCGGATTGACCGAAAATTCGATCGCGCCCTTGATTCCCCTCAAGCAAATCATTGCCGGAACCGCCATCAACAATGTCATCGCCCCGGTTGCCGATAACCGTATCATCACCGACTTGTCCGAACAGACTGTCGTTATTATCACCACCGTCGAGAATGTCGTTACCGTCGCCACCTTCGAGGGTATCGTTTTCAGTACCGCCATTGAGAGTATCGTTGCCGAATTCCCCAAAAAGTCGGTCTGTTCCTGAGTTGCCTTCCAGGATGTCATCGCCACCGAAGCCGTACAGAGTGTCGCTGTCAGCTTGACCCAGAAGGGTATCGTTACCGTCGCCTGCTAAGAGTGAGTCATTGCCGAAACCGCCTTCTAATAAATCCTTGCCAGCTTCGCCGAACAGGGTATCTTTGCCGTCGCCGCCGTAGAGGGAATCGTTACCTTCGCCAGCATCAAGGATGTCATCGCCGTTTTCCCCAAACAGGTAGTCATCACCAGCTTGGGCTGATAAAGTGTCATCGCCTTGACCACCCCAGAGATAGTCGTTGTCAATTCCAGCATCGAGAATGTCTTTGCCGTCTCCACCGTAGAGGGAATCGTTACCTTCGCCAGCATCGAGGATGTCATCGCCGTTTTCGCCGTAGAGGTAGTCGTTGCCAGCTTGGGCTGATAAAGTGTCGTCATCTTGACCACCCCAGAGATAGTCGTTGCCAATTCCAGCATCAAGAATGTCTTTGCCGTCGCCGCCATAAAGGGAATCGTTGCCTTCGCCAGCATCAAGGATGTCATCGCCGTTTTCGCCGTAGAGGTAGTCGTTGCCAGCTTGGGCTGATAAAGTGTCATCGCCTTGACCACCCCAGAGGTAATCGTTGCCAATTCCAGCATCGAGAATGTCTTTGCCGTCTCCACCGTAGAGACTGTCGTTGCCTTCGGCTGCATCGAGGATGTCGTCGCCCGCTTCGCCAAACAAGTTGTCATCACCTGCTTTGGCGTATAAAGTGTCATCGTCTTGACCACCCCAAAGTTGGTCGTTGCCGATTCCAGCATCGAGAATGTCTTTGCCGTCGCCACCGTAGAGGTTGTCGTTGCCTTCTGCTGCGTCGAGGGTGTCGTCGCCCGCTTCGCCAAACAGGTTGTCGTTGCCTTCTTTGCCGAGGAGGATGTCGGCATCGTCACCGCCATAGAGTTGGTCGTTGCCGAGGCCTGCATTCAGGGTGTCTTGGCCGATACCGCCGTAGAGTAGGTCGTTGCCTGTTCCGGCGTCTAGGGTGTCGTCGCCTGCATCGCCTGCGAGAGTGTCGTTGCCGGCTTCGCCGATGAGGGAGTCTTTTTCGTCGCCGCCTGAGAGTTGGTCGTCGCCGGTGCCACCGTAGATGAGGTCGGTGTCTCCTTCTCCGTAGAGTTTGTCGTTTTCGCCTTCGCCGTAGATGATGTCTTTGTCTTCGCCGCCGTACACAAAGTCGTCGCCAGCGCCGCCGTAGAGTAAGTCTTTGCCTGTTTCGCCAAAAATCGTGTCGTTGCCGTAACCAGCGTCTCCGGCAACGGTGTCGTCATCGCTACCGGCATAAATTAAGTCGTCGGCATCCCCACCTCGGATGTAGTCTTGACCGGCTTCGCCGTAAAGGGTGTCCCTGTCTTGATTGCCGTAGATGCTGTCGCCGCCTTCGCCGCCGTAGATTAGGTCGTTGCCGAATTCGCCGTAGAGTTTGTCGTTGCCGCCGAGTCCGTCAATGCGATCGTCCCCAGCATCGCCGGTGATAACATTAACCGTATCGTCGCCGGTAATATTATCGTCATGCCGAGAACCCGCGACGTTTTCAATGCCAGTAATTTTGTCTTGATTTCCCCAGCCGTCGGTAGCATCGCCTGTTTGTAAATTGACAGTAACGCCGTTCGGGTCGCGGCGGTAGCTGAGAATGTCGATGCCTTCTCCGCCGTAAAATGAATCATTGCCGGCATTGCCAATTAATAAATCGTTGCCTTCTAATGCCCAAATTCGGTTATCTTTTTCGTTACCAATTAAGATGTCTTCAAAGCGAGTACCGATGATGTCTTCTAAGTTTCTCAAAGCATCGGTAGTGCCAAAACCGTCTTTACCAGTACCAGCGGCAATTTCAAAATCCCGTTCGAGTTCGGTGTAGTATTCGCTGGGATTAACTGCGGTGACGAATTCTGTAAAGCGTTGGTTGGTGTTGTTGTCGTAGTCGCTATTTTCGTCAATATTAACGATAACGCCACTGGGAGAATTGATGTAATTAACGAGATCAACTCCTTCTCCGCCGTCAATTAAATCATCGCCGATTTCTCCGATTAACGAGTCATTGCCAGTACCGCCAAATAATTCGTCGTTGCCAGCGTTGCCGTTGAGAGTGTCATCGCCGGCTTGGCCTAAAAGTACGTCGTCATCGAAGCCGCCAAACAGGGTATCTTTGCCGTCGCCACCATCAATGTAGTCTTGGCCTTGACTGCCGAAAAGGTTGTCTTCGCCTGCTTGTCCGTAAATATCATCGTCGTCGGCCCCGCCATCAATGATGTCTTGGCCGTCGCCGCCTTCCAGCCAGTCATTGTTTTCGTTGCCTTGGATGACATCGTTGCCGGCTTGTCCGTAAATTCTGTCATCACCGGTATTGCCGGAAAGCAAGTCTTGGCCGTTGCCACCATCGATGAAGTCATCGTCGGCGTTGCCTTCTACGGTGTCGCTGCCATCTTGCCCGTAGAGGATGTCTTCGCCTTCATTGCCTTGGATAAAGTCGCGGCCGCTACCACCTTCGGCGTAGTCTTCGCCAGCGTTGCCTTGGATGATGTCGTTGCCGGATTGGCCGTAGAGTTTGTCATCGCCGCTGCCTCCGATGAGGATATCGTTGTCGCTACCGCCGTCTAGGATGTCGTCGCCATCTTCACCGTAGAGTAAGTCGTTGCCAGCTTCGCCGTAGAGTAAGTCGGCATTTAACCCACCATAAAGTTGGTCTTGGTCTTCGCCACCATATAAAGAATCGTTTCCGGCTTCTCCTTGTAACAAATCATCGCCTTCTTCGCCTCGTAAATCGTCATTTCCAGTGCCGCCATTGAGGATATCTTTGCCAGTTCCGCCGTAAAGAGAATCGTTGTTTTCTTCTCCTTTTAAGTCATCGTCTCCTTCTTCGCCGTAGAGTTTGTCTTCACCTTGGCCACCGTACAAGGAATCATTTTCAGTTCCGCCGTAGAGAGAGTCGTTGCCATTTTCTCCTCGGAGGTCATCGGCACCTTGTTCGCCGCGAAGTTCATCTTCACCATCGCCACCGTAGAGGAAGTCGTTATCTTGACCGCCGTAGAGAGAGTCGTTGCCGTTTTCTCCTCTTAAATCGTCGCTGCCTTCATCACCTCGAAGGTCATCATTGTCATCGCCTCCGTAAGCTGTGTCATTACCCGTGCCACCGTAGAATTTGTCGTCTCCTTTTTGTGCCCAAAAAAGGTCGTCTCCGCCTTGGCCATAGAAGATATCGCTGTAGTCACCGCCAGTCATTTGATCGTCAAAATTTGAGCCGCTGATGATTTCGATATTTCCGAGAGTATCGATGGTTTTCTCGCCTTTGACAACAAAGCCATCTTCAACTTTGTAAACATCAAATTTGTCATCAACTTTATCTGCCCAAACTTTAATTCCCATTGGGCTGCCGGAGTAATTAGCAGTATCACTTCCTGTTCCTGTTCCGCCGTCCAAAAAGTCGAATCCAGAGTCACCTGTTAAATTGTCGCTACTGTCATCTCCACCTTGTAAAACATCGTTGCGATCGCCCCCTTGAATATCACCATTTCCTTTGATCCAGTCATCATCTGGTGTAGGAATTGTGGTAATTGCTCCTTTAGCAAAATAAAATCCTTTAGGATGTAATTCGTAAGCTGTGCCTTTAAAAAAAGTTTGAACTTCAGGACGGCTGAAATAATTTTCAATTACGTGTGGTCCTAGAATTCCTCCTATGCTGGGTAGCATACTGAAAATCTTTCCAATTTTATCCCAGACAAATGGTTCTGAATTAAATTGAACTAACGTCACTGGATCTCCGGGATTTTTAATGTTGTTATCGGAGATTGTTGCTACTTTGTATTTAGAAATTCCCCCAGCATATAAATAACTTGTTGGCGAGCCCATTGCGAGAACACTTGTCCGAGGTAGAGGATTACCAGGAGCTCCCATATCAATAAGTCCATCTTCAAGAAAGAAATTTCCTTGAGAATGACCTAGTAAAATCAAAGAGTTATTTTGAAAGGGATTTTTTGTAGATGATGAAAACCAGTCTTTTGCATCACTCGTCCAGTCACTATTGATATGTTTGAATTTACTCTCTGCATACCAAAATTGCTCTAAAGCCTCTTTTAAGTCAGCAGGCGCTGCTTCTATCAAACTATCGATTATATCAGTGATTTCTCCAAATCCGGGAATAAATCCAGCAACTTCTTTGAAAAACATTAATGCTTTAGCTGTGAAGTCATCATCTTTCACTAAATCAATGGGATTTTCTAATTGGGTGAAACTTTCAGCTAACTCAAAACCTGATTTAATGATTTCAAAAAAATCAGCAATATCCTTGATGCCATCAAGTTCTTTTGCTAACTGAGTAACTTCTTCATCAGTAATATTTGTGCCATTTGCCAGAAGCTCATCATACTTTTTTTTAAGAGCATTATGTTTTTTAGACTGTTCGAGGATTCCAGCCAAAGAAATTTTTGATAAGGCATAGTTGAACAAAAATTTTCCTACAAAAATCCCTGCATCTGCTAAATCATTTGGGAGCGTGTCACTTTTGCGATGAGTATAAATACTCAGAAATACTAGGGCAGAGGTTTTGAGCTATTGTTGGGCAA